>NZ_CAJHBH010000046.1:0-24673 GCF_904846585.1 Psychrobacter sp. H7-1 | reverse complement strand
TCGCTAAAGCCAGACATCTAGTAGAAAACGCTTTCGCTAAGCTAAAACAGTATAGGGCGGTTGCCACTAGATTTGATAAGCTCAAGCAGAGTTATGAAAATACGGTCGCCCTTGCTTGTGCTTATATCTGGCTCAAATTATGAATGTTCAACACGCCCTAGGTAAGCAAAAAAATAAACCTGCTACATTTGGCAGGTTTAAAGGTTATTCGAAGCGATGATCGTTGTGTTCAATCCACCCATTTTGATGATTGGCAGCGGGGTCAGCATGCGTCCAATGTACCACGCCCCCTTTCGGGTTATATTCGTATTGCCCATAAAAAAGTACATCATCGCCTACATTTAGCTTCCCAAGCTTAGGTGCTAAGTCAATATTATGCGCAATAAGTATGGTGTGTTGGGTATCCACCCCATCTAGCTGTACGATAAAGCGTTGATGACGACTGCCGTCATTGTCATCAGGCAAGATGGCTGTAACTTTACCACAACCTTTAACCTGTACTGAAGATTGCTGCGCATTAAACGCGTTGATAATCGAGCTATTGCGACACGACAAAGGCATAGCTAAATTATTGCTTGAGGTATTTGCACTATCTAGACTCTTAGAATCCAACTCTATCTCAATAGGGCTAATACTCACTATGCTGTCTTGCGTACCCAGCACTTCACCAGATTCAGGCTCACAGCCACTGAGCATAACTAAACTCAAAGCAAAGATTAGTAAGGCCGCAGGAAGCTTATGCTCTGAGCCAGAGGATGGGCGCGTGAGGCGTAATTTGCCACTACTTGCTAGCAAGCGGCGATGCTGTAAATAATTTTTCACACACTCTACCTACCTATGTTTTGATAAGTAATATAGTGTAATGTTATGTATTTATCAAGTAATAAACCAGAATAGGTATAGACAAAAATAGTTACAATTTGCGACTTATTTATTCCCTAAAAAAACAAGGCGCCTTAACAATAAGGCGCCTATTACTGATTAGTATCTCTTATTAATGACAGTCTGTCGACGTTAACGCTTAGAGCTTAGCCAAAGTCTGCTCAAATTCATCACGCTCTATGGTGCCCACCTGCTGGACTTGCAATTTACCATCCACAAAATATAGCAGTGCTGGCGGACCAAACAACTTAAGCTCCGATAAGATACGAGCAGACTCCGCATTACTCTCAGTCACATCCAGTCGTACCAATTGCCACTGTTGCATGGCAGCTGGACGGTTGGTAAACAGAGTCTTGTCCATAATGCGGCATTCGATACACCACTCTGCAGTGACATCTACCAAGACCTTAGGATTATTTTGTACCAAAGGAATTAATGCATCTAAGCTATTAATATGCACATCTTTAATACTTTGTGCAGCGGCTGGTACCCCATACCCGCCATCTGCAGCGGCGCTCTGTGTCTGCACTGTCGCCATGACCGGCATAGGCGTCTTTTGTGATAACACTTTTAGCGGCTGCCAAGCATCGTTACTGCCGGCGGCGGCACCCACCAAAGTTGCACCTGCCCATAATCCAAATAATAGGGCAAGTGGCTTGGTCAATAGCTCACCGCGGCCATGCCAGCTCCAAGCCCAGGCTGCCACCACCATAAACCATAACGCCCACAGCAGCAGCATGCCAGGATGGATAATCACCCGCTCAACCAACAACAAAGCCACTGCAAATAGCAATAAAGCAAAACCTTGCTTAACCCAGTTCATCCACTCACCCGCTTTGGGCATTAAGTTGCCTTGGCTGATGCCCAGCAGCATTAACGGCGCAGACAAACCAAAGCCCAGCATAAATAAAGCAGCAAAGCCCAGTAGTGGATTGCCGATAGTAGAGACCGCGAGCAATGCGCCAAATAAGGGCGCTGATACACAAGGCGATACCACCAAGGCAGACAGCAGGCCTGCAATAAAGCTGCCTGTGCTACTGCCCAGATACTTATCTCCGGACTGACTCAATGTTTGGGTTTTTTGACGTAACACGCTAGGTAGGCTAAAGCTTATGACATCAAGCATATACAAGGCAAGTAGTACAAATACTGCGGCAAAACCCAATAAGATTACCGGATTTTGTAACCAGCCGATAATGCCCAGCTGTTGACCAAATATGGCAATGATTGCACCCAAAATCCCATAAGCAACCGCCACACCTAAAGCGTAACTGCCACTCAGCATAAGCCCTTTTTTAGCAGTGGGCTTGTGCTGACGGGCAACAATATTACTGACAATGGGCAGCATCGGCAGTACACAAGGGGTGAATGCCAGACCTAAGCCTGCCAAAAATAGTAGACCCAGCGCCAGCCATGGATGCTCGCTAAGACCAAAAGGATCTTGATCTACCACCCCATCGCCGACCAATGCGGCACTCACATTAGTTGTATTTGCATCGGCATTTGCACTACCTTCAGCACTGGCAGCGGCTGAATAAGTCAGGCTCTCATCTTCAGCTACAGCCTTATCCGTAGCAGGGGCAACCAAATCGGTATTCGTCACGCTGCCATCTTTTAGCTCACTGGGCTTTGACTGGTTGCCCGCTAACTGATCTGGCGGCGTGGCTTCAGCTTGGACTTGATTGCTTGGCGCGCTAGATTCAGCCACTGCTGCAGAGGTAGCGGCGGCCGCTTGAGCCACTTGAGGTGTGATTTGCGCTTTGGTGGTAGCCGGCACCTTACTACTCTGTGCAGGCTCGATGGCTGCTTTGTCAACCTTAGGAGCCGCTTTGGCAGCGACAGTCGGCGGCAGATTTATGCTTAATATTTCTTTTTGCGGAGGATAGCAAAGACCGGCATCAGCACAGCCTTGCCAAGTAACTATGACATCGTCATTGATAGCCGCAGCAGTGGTATTGGTCAACGTCGCCGTCGCCGTCACTTGAGGCTGCTTAAACACCTGAACCTTACCAAAAGTGGGGTCATCTATGCTTTGCGGGACGTGCGAAAACTTTATGGCACTGGCGCTCACCCCTTCAGGTAACTTTAAGCCGAGCTTGTCTTTATAAAGATAGTGCTTGGGTGTGATGTTCAGGGCAATGGTAATTTTATTGCCGCTTTGACTGGGCTTTACCGAAAATGCTTGCTCCACTTTCAAGAATTTTTGCTGACCAGACTCCACTTCAGCACTGCCAAATAAATCCCCCAAGCTTGCCGCCTGCGCAGGCAAGGCAGCCGTCAGGGTTAATCCAGCCAGACTTAACCCAAAAGCTAATGAGGCGGTTTTGATTTTTTGACCTATTGGCTTGGCGGGTTTTATACCTGCTAAATACCCAGGCTCTGAGTCTGAGCTTTTAAGTTTTAAGCATTGTGCTTGCATCTTTGTTGCCACTTGATCTGCCATAAAAGCCTTATTTATTTCTACTGAGTTTTTTATCAATATCACTTAACACTTAAAGCGGCCTGTTGCTATATCTAGGCCCTTAAATGATAAGTCATGACAGTCTATTTGCTTGAAGTTCAATATCTAGGCACAAACCCTAATTTATTGTAAAGATAACCTGCGACTGTAGACCATTTAACTTACTACACAATATAAATTTGTATAACAAATATTACGAGCGTGCTGCCCACCTTAGTCCTTTTTACCAAAGCTACCCGGAAAGTCTTGGAGTATTACCCTATCTGGCATTTCAGGCATGATGCCACGGCTTAATAATAGATCTAAGTGATCAATTTGCTGTTTTTTGTCAAACTCATTGACCTCAGCTATCAGCATTTTTTCGATATATTTATCTAGCTGATAGCAGCTCAAGCGGGCACACAATACGGCCAACTGATAAATACGGCGCTTACAGTGCACGTCAATGCTGTGTAATAAGCGTACCAATTTGGCAGTATCCAGCGAGGCATAGTCATAGTCTGCTACCGTATCACTTGGTAAAGGCGTAACCCCGTAAGCAATGGATAAATGTGCCAGGTAATAACAGCAAAACAGATAACCTAAAACATGACCAATAAAATAGGCTCGATCATAAGTATAGCTCATGACCCCAAAGTGACTGAGTACGTAGCTATTTAGGCTGCCTTGATCAGCAACGCTATCGTTATCTCTTAATCTACCCACTGTTGGCAGCTTTAAATGGTTTTTATTGACTGACGTCAGCTGCCAACCTACAGGATTCTGGGCGGGCATGGAATAAACAATATCAGCTATCAAGTCATCAACAATGTGCAGCTGCTGCCACATCACATCGGTCTTATCCAAATCAATTAAACCACGCTGATCTAACGCACGCGCCATTTGAAACTGCTGATATTCAATGAATTGCGGCTTTAGGGCTTGTACCATATAAGTGGGACGTAGTTCAGGCTTAACGGTATAAAAAAACTCAGTACGCTTAAGCTGTTGTTGATACAGCTCAACACGCAGCTGAGCTACTTTTTCAAGCTCTTTGGGCTGTATGGCGTTATTGATAGGTAAAGCGTCTACCTGATATAAAGCCAAAAGCTCTGCCTTACTGGCAGGGGGCTTTATTACCGCATCAGCGACACCAAGCTGCTCGTCATCGGCAATAACGGGCGCTTGTTTGGCTTCTTGTTTTGACTCATTATTGGCTTCAGCGCCTGATGCTTTTTGCACCGTAATCGTAACTGAAGATTGGGGCATAATTTTATCTCAAATGCTTGATAGATGGGGTTATCATAGCACTATTGCCAAATTGCAGCATCCTTGTTTAGCGAAATACAAACAAAGCGAATGAACTAAAATTGAGGGATACAAACACAAAAAAACCAATCAAGACATAGGTCAGATTAGTGAGTTTTTAATACGATTGAAGTGTTTATAACAGAATATAACGAGGGATTTTTTAACTAAAAAAGAATCATGCACAGATGAGAGAAGATAAAAAATAATGGGGCGACTGATGGGACTCGAACCCACGACAACCGAGATCACAACCCGGGGCTCTACCAACTGAGCTACAGCCGCCATAATCAACACAGAGTGTATTGAGAAGTGCAGTACTTAACTTCTACAGGCGTAAATGGTGCGCCTGGCAGGATTCGAACCTGCGACCACCTGCTTAGAAGGCAGATGCTCTATCCAACTGAGCTACAGGCGCTCATGGTGCTGACACTCTTACAAAAAAGACTGTCTTATTTAAAGCATAAAAAAAAGCCTGTAAGGCTCTATTAAAAAGTGGTCGGAGTGATAGGATTCGAACCTACGACCCTCTGGTCCCAAACCAGATGCGCTACCAAACTGCGCCACACTCCGATATCTTACTTTTTTATTTACGATTTTGATAATCATCATTGACTGTTAATCAACTCTGTCATCGCTATCGAGGTGCATATAATAGGATGAAACCTTAATTCTGTCAACACTTTTTTTCAATTTATTTTCAAAAAGTGTCATTCCTATTATAAAGCGATCAAATCAGTATCACACCTTGCTGAACATCAAACGGTATCACGCTCATTTGCGTGCTATTTAATGCCGGTTTAGCATCATCCTGATTAGGGTGCCTATTCTCGTTCAAATTACTTAAAACGTCAAGCCTTTGGTTAAAATTTTTATTTTTGGGATAAATAAGCCAAGCTTGCGGCCTATTTAGATAGTGCTGATACACATAAAGCTGCTGCCAATCACTGCCACTCACCTGCTGTACTGTGCTCAAAGCTTTATATTTTATATCAATAACATGGGTTATCTTAGCACGGCTGTCATAAATACAGGCATCAGGCTGCAACCTTTGAACCAGATGATAAGCCGCTGTAGGTTTTCCACAGACGAAGGCTAAGTGGTTTGAATCCTCTAAGTGGGCATACAACCACTCAAAACTTGGCTGCACAATCAGCCGGCTTCCAGGCAAGGTTTGCTGTACCCAAACAAAGAGCTTACCGAGTACCCAGCGCTCAAATGCAAATTGCATATTGATCATTAAAGCAGCGGTTGGCAATAAGCTAGTGCTATTGCGAGCACTTGGGTCAGGCGGCTGACTTTGTAAGCTATGAGACAACAGCCACCACGCCCAATCAAGCGCCTGTGTTAACAGCTGAGCCTGTCTTGTACCAAGCTTGGCACGCCATGTTAATGCCTCAGACTGCAGCGCTTTATAAGTCGGCAGCCATTGATCGGCAGCAAGTGCTTTTAGCTGCTGCAAAGCTATTGGTGTGGCAGAGTGTGGGCTATGATTTAGATGCTGCTGCCTATGACTGTGGGCACTGACTGCATAATTGCTGTCTACTTGAGACGGATGCAGGAGATAACGCAGCTGCTGCCAAGCCGTGAATAAGAATTGCGCCAAGCGTTTGTCAGTATCAAAAACAGTCTGCTCACTGTACAAATAATGCGGCCGATGCCAGTTGTTTTTTAACTGGGCAGACATATTTATTTTGCCTTGGGCCTTGGGCTGATTTTGGCTTTTGCTCTGATAGCGACTGGGCAGAATATCCGCCCCTTGCCTTAGCTGCATTTCAGCTTTTTTTAATACACCTTCATACCAAGGTCTATTGCCCTTAAAATGGCTGTTTTGATTTGATGACGAGCCTGCCCCTATAATGAGAGGCGGTGACGGCAAAAAGGCCGCTTGGTACCGCTGATTAATGACACCCATACTCAATGCAGATAGAGGCTTAGCTAAGCCATCACTAGCCAAATCTGCGAGCATCTGTGTCACCCAGGCACGTGCTTCAGCCAACGCTTGTGACGTCGCCTGATCTTGTGTCTGACTCAGCGCGGTGACTTTGGGCAAAATCTCCAGACAAGCACCGCTGGGCAAGACTATTTGTGCCAGATAATGACCCACAACCAGACTCATTTCGCCTCGGCTAACTTCAATACGAAAGCAAGGCAACGCTTGCTCAATAAGATATCTAAAGTCACCGGGAGATTCAAAATCCGCTATCGTCAGCCTTTGATGCTCCAAGCAGCTTATCACTGCTTTCACTCGACTATTCACCCTATTCACCCCTATTCACCCTAGGCCGTTTAGCAGAAGACTGCTTGAAGACGCTGGGTGCTAAGCTTGGGGGAACACTGTCTTTGTTTGGCCAACTAGCGGGCGTCATAGGGGTCTTCACTTGAGACACTGTATAGCTGCTGATATGGCGCTGCTGTGAGATAAATAGATTGTGATTCGAGGCTTAAACTTGGGTTTTCCGCCACCGCCACAAAGGCTTGTGCAAATAAGCCAGACTCGGCCGAATGGCGCTGCTCATAAGCCTCAGCAGCAAAGAGGCTTGCATGAGGTTCATCTGCAGCATAGTTGAGCGCATCTGGGTGATACAGTACGCTATAGGACACAGAGTTATCACCATACAAGATCTGATGTAGGCTCTGTAGTAAATACGCCTCACCTCTATGTAAGCTAATAAAGGCCATGATTTGTGGCACAATCTGGCGATACAAACGCTTAGCAAGCTGGCGTATGTCATCAATACCCATGAAATAGGACTGCCCTAATTGTGCTTGCTCACCGCACAAGGTGGTTAATCGCTGATTTATACTCAGCATCATTTGTGCTAAATCAACCTCTTTTCCTGCATCATCTTTTAATACGCTAAGCAAGCTGGCATCCGGATAGCAAGTGACAAAATCAAAGCGGCGCCTAAAGGCCATATCAAGCACAGCGAGCGAATGATCTTGGGTATTCATAGTGGCATAGATATCTACGTTGCTGGGCACCATAAACTGCCTTCCTGAGTAGGCCAGACGCACACTCATAGGGGTTGCCCCGCCCGCACGTTTACTCGGCTCAATCACGCTCATAAGCTCACCAAACACCTGCGCTGTATTGGCCCGATTTATCTCATCGATAAGCATTGCGTAACGGTGCTCAGGGTCACTTGCCGCCTTAGCACACAGCGCCAAGAATGCCCCTTGCTGAATCTCATATTGCATCTGACCGGTCTGTGCATTGATACGCGGCCGAATGCCTTCCACAAATTCATCATAACCATAAGACTGATGGAAACTGACTAGGCAGCTACGGCTAACTGTATGCGTCTGATGATAATGATGGCGTGCACTGTCATCATATAACGACAGTAACTCAGACAGCTGCTCCGTTAAAATAGGTTTTAGCTCATCGAGCAAATACCACTGGCTCGTTTCGGTCTTATCGAAGTAATAATTGGCTGAGCGCTGGGCGCTATTGACTGTGGTTGAGTCAGGATGGGTGTGCGTGTTGAGCTGTACCCATAAGGTCTGATTGATGTTTTCATTGCGCTTATTGGCTGCTGCCTTATCGATAATCAGCGGATGCTGCATCATCTCTGGCACGGTCATCAGCCGATCTTCGAGCAGCAGTACCGCACAGACCACATCACACCAGCCATAATGACTGATCTGCTGTATGCGCCAACTGTCCCAGCAGACCGCGATGCTGTCATCATAGCGCTTTTGTAACTCAAGCAAACGGTAGGTCTTACCTGTCCCAGCGACGCCAGTAAAAATCACGTTGGTCGGCTCAGTGGGCAGTGCAGCTATTGGGGCATTCAAAATATCTTTCACTCACTATCAGATGTCGGTATTTGCGTTGTATATTAAGCCATATCTCAATGCCGTAGCACAATGGTCCTGCTAATTACTTAATCGGCAACCTATTTTTGTGAACTGACTGTCACCTAGAGTTGGTGAAGCGCTTTGCTATAATAAAACACAAGGTATAACACCACAGTTGTCTATCATGACAACATTCGATGAATGAAAGGACGCGTTATGAGTCAGTTAGGAAGTTTATTACAGCAAGCCACAAGCCTTAGCAAAAGCGCGGGCAAAGTTGCCACAAAAGCGGCCGCTCGCCTAAATCTGCCATTACAAGGTGCTCAATTAAAAGCTACTGAGACGTCGCATCAACCTTTAGATGTGAACAACCCTTTTACCAAAATCCTAAAAACAGTTCAGCGGTTGCCTGACAGCACTCAGTCTTTTGTATTAACCAAAGTCTTTAGTAAGATTGTACCCTATGTGGGCACCACAGGTATTGTCTATGAAACAGTCACGCCCAATAAATTGGTCGTCAGCTTAAACAATAAAAAAGGCGTGCAAAATCACATTGGCACGGTGCACGCTGTGGCAGTAACTTTATTGGCAGAGACTGCCACAGGGTTTATATTAGGAGTGAACCTGCCGTCAGATAGAGTGCTCTTGGTCAAATCTTACGAGGTAAATTTCTATCGCCCTATTAAGACAGGTCAAATTGCCGCCATTGCCACTTTAAGCGACGAGCAGCGCCAATATATATTGGACAATGCCAAAGGTGAAATGGTCATTCCTTGTGTCATTGAAGACCGTCAATCAGATAGCGAACGCGCCCCGATTACTGTTGAGATGACCTGGGCTTGGATTCCTAAATCCGAGCTAAAGCAGCGCCGTGAAGGTAAAGATAACAGTAACTCTACTACAAAATAATGCGCCACTTGATCGATTTAGCTGAATAAGCCGGCAGGTTAACGGGCTAATACTCCACCATTCCGCCGCGCATCTCATCGATCAAGCTCATAAACTCGCCTCGCCACTCGCGAATGGTCTGCTCATCAGGCAGCCACTGGTTGGACAAGGTCACCACATTGACGATTAAATCATGAGTTGAGGTGTCCATACCCGTGCTGTCTGGGGCCGGAGCATACTGACAGCGCTGATAAGCTTTAGTGATATTAGCCAGTACGCCCGACTCAAGTGACAGCTTAATACGCTGTAGCTCAGGAGATATTAAGGTTTTGTTGTGCAGAGCCTTCTCAATATACTCAATACTCGGGGCACTGGTGTCCAAATTATAAAAATAGGCCAACTCTTGTAAAAAGGCCAATAGTGCGCCTTGCAAATGAAATATCGCAGTCTCACAGTGCGCCTGATACAGCTGCTTATCAGTGGTCTCTCCAGCCTGTTTACAAGCCAATCTACAAAAATAGAACTTTTGGTTGGTGCGGTCTGCTTGATAGCGCGCCACTCTGCCCTTTTCTGCCATAATCATCCCCAGTTGGCACTTATTTAAAACATAACTGTAGCATAAAAAATACTATTGCAGCAGACAGTTAAACGCACTCAAGATTCATTATTTACTCGGAAAGTCATAGCTCTTATAAATCTCTAGCACACCCTTTTCTTTGTCAATAAACAGTCTTTGAACCCCAAATCCACGATTTATCATGTCTGGGTTTTTATGGTAAATATCAATGGTTTTGGCCGCTTTAAAGTCAGATGAATAACTGTTTACGCCTCTGTTTTGCATCAACGGCTTTAGCTCACTGCCATTAATACGATAAGCAATCACCGCCGAGTTGGGAATAAATGATTGTTTTGAGCCTAATCGGCTACCCTCAGGAATCTTGACATAGCCATCGGTCAACAGTAAACGCTCTAAGTCAAAGCTATATTTGTCTACCTTAAAATCAGTACGTACTTTAGGGTCGGTATACCAGCGGTAATTGTATAAATCCACACCGCGATTGAGCTGTTTGTATAAATGATCAGTGATACCTTTGTAGCTGTCTGCCTTCATTTTAAGAGCTTTGCCATCATACGTGGCGCTAAACCCTGGACAGCTAATGCTAAAGCTTGGATCAGCATCTTTATTCAGATCGCCCATACTCACGGTCTTTGAGCGATTTGGCACACTGCTGGCAACTTTCCAATTGGCATTAACATCTAAGCCATCTTTCATCGACATGAGCATGATATTTAGACTATCACAATCTGGCACCGTCTCTGAGGCGTAAGCTGGCATACTCAAAGCTAAGGATACAGCGGATGTTATTAATATAATTTTTTTCATAACCGCCTCAAAATAAAATCAAACATAATCAAAATTGCTAATTATCCAAAACTATGGGGTATAAAAATTTATCAAACAACAGCTTATCGAGCATCTGTCTATTTATTCAATCTATTTATTCAGTGCCTATCACTAGGCTAACCATAACTTTAACTCAGTCCACAATTTTAACTCAGTAACCATACAGACACCTTAACCTAGTCGTCATTTTGGTTAATATTCTAAAAGCTACCTTACACTGATAAAGGTTAATTAATAGTCAATCAAGCTTGGTTTATACATTTTGAGTGGATTAAGTCACTATAGCATAATTTTTAGGCACAAAAAAAGCCGGCATAGCGCCAGCTTTTTTTATCTCATAACAGTATGCTTGAAGCTCATTTAATAGCAGCTTTGGCCTATTTGTCTTGACTCAACTCTTGAGCAAACGCTTCATCGAAGCTTCTGAAGTCTTGAGCTGAGGTCGTGGCTTCGATATCAAAAGCGGCATCTAGAGCACTTTCAACATCATAAGCAGGTTTGCCTTCTTTGGCTTTTTTGCGCGCCGCATGATAAGCAAGACCTGTACCCGCTGGGATCAGACGACCCACAACCACGTTTTCTTTTAGACCACGTAGCTCATCAACTTTACCCTCAACAGCAGCAGCAGTTAATACGCGTGTGGTTTCCTGGAACGAAGCCGCTGAGATGAAGCTTTCAGTTGCCAAGCTGGCTTTGGTGATACCCAATAACTGACGTTCAAACTGTACTGGGAATTTATCTTCAGCAAGCAGTTTTTCGTTAGTGGCTTTCACATCAGCGTATTCCACCTGATCGCCCTTGAAGTAGTTTGAATCACCGGCATCAGTAATTTCTACTTTACGCAACATCTGACGGATAATCACTTCAATGTGCTTATCGTTGATCTTAACGCCCTGCAAGCGGTATACATCCTGCACTTCATCCACAATGTAGTTAGCCAGCGCAGTTTCGCCTTGTAGACGTAAGATGTCATGCGGATTTAATGGGCCATCTGCAATAACTTCACCACGGGCAACGGTTTCGTTCTCGAACACGTTGATTTGGCGCCATTTTGGAATCAGCTCTTCATGTACTTCGCCATCTTCATTAGTGATGATGAAGCGGTTCTTACCTTTAGTTGATGAGCCGAAGCTTACCACACCTGATATCTCTGCCATGATGGCATGATCTTTCGGACGACGTGCTTCGAACAAGTCAGCAACACGTGGTAGACCACCGGTAATATCTTTGGTACCTGACGTGGCTTGTGGTACACGGCCTAATACCGAACCTGCTGTCACTTCTTCGCCATCAGAAACACGGATAATGGTCTCAGCAGGTAAGAAGTAAACCACTTCTTTACCGCCCGTAGTATCTAGAATAATCGCTGGACGTAAGTCTTTTGAGTTACTTGGACGGTCTTTTGAACCCAAGATTTCAAACGAGCTCATACCGGTTGCTTCATCAATCTTAACGGTGGCAGTTGAGCCATCGATAATGTCGCTGAAACGTGCCTTACCCGCGAATTCTGTGATAATTGGGTGCGTGTGCGGATCCCATTTAGCAATTGCTTGTCCGCTTTCAACTTCATCACCGTCTTTCACCAGTACGCTTGAACCATAAGGAACTTTATAGCGCTCACGCTCACGGCCAACATCATCAGCAATACCGATTTCAGCTGAACGCGATACGATAACTAAGTGACCATCCACGTGGTCCACCGTCTTCATGTTATGGAAGCGGATGAAACCTGTGTTGCGGGCAGAGATGCTATTGTCTACTGAAGTAGAACTTGCAGCACCACCCACGTGGAACGTACGCATGGTTAACTGAGTACCTGGCTCACCGATTGACTGAGCGGCCATAACACCCACAGACTCACCAATATTCACTTTGTGACCACGTGCCAAGTCACGGCCATAACACTGAGCACAAACACCGTGTGGTACATCACAAGTAATGACTGAGCGTACCCATACTTCATCGATACCATTGTCATCAATAACCGTTACGCCATGCTCATCAATCAGCGTACCTGCGGCTAATAACACCTCATCTTCACGGCTCATCACATCACGAGCAACCACACGACCTAGAACACGGTCACCTAGTTTCTCAATGATTTCACCGCCTTGAATGTGTGGTGTCATGCGAACGCCTTTTTCGGTACCACAATCGTTCTCAGTGATTACCAAATCTTGCGCCACGTCAACCAGACGACGAGTCAAGTAACCCGAGTTCGCTGTCTTAAGTGCCGTATCGGCAAGACCTTTACGCGCACCGTGGGTCGAGATGAAGTACTGAAGAACCGATAGACCTTCACGGAAGTTGGCCTTAATCGGGGTTTCAATAATAGAGCCATCTGGCTTAGCCATTAGACCACGCATACCGGCCAACTGACGAATCTGCGCTGCACTACCACGAGCACCAGAATCTGACATGATGAAGATAGAGTTGAATGATTTTTGCTCTTCTTCTTCACCTTGTGCGTTGATAACGATATCAGTCGCCAAGTTATCCATCATCGCTTTAGCCACTTTGTCGTTGGTACGTGACCAGATATCGACAACTTTGTTGTAGCGCTCACCAGCGGTTACGAAACCTTGCTCAAACTGTTGTTCGATTTCACGAACTTCAGCATCAGCCGCTTCGATAAGCTCTTTTTTCATTGGCGGGATAACCATATCCTCGATACCAATAGACACACCTGATAGGGTTGCTTGAGCAAAACCTAGGTACATTAATTGGTCAGCGAAGATAACACTTTCTTTCACGCCGCGCGTACGGTAGCAAGAGTTCATTAGTTTTGAGATGTTTTTCTTAGTCATCTCAACGTTACACTCAGCAAAACGCATACCTTTTGGCATGACATTCCAGATAAGTAGACGACCGGCCACAGTTTCTTGCAGCGTGGTTTGTTTGGTCGAGTTACCCTCTTCATCAAAGATGGTCTCAGTCACACGTACTTTAATTTTGGCGTTTACATGTAAGTCGTTTGAACCAATCGCACGTAATGCTTCGTTAACGGTCGCAAAGATCATGCCTTCGCCTTTAGCGTTAACTGCTGAACGGCTGATGTAGTACAGACCCAGTACAACGTCTTGTGATGGCACAATAATCGGATCACCGTTAGCAGGTGATAGGATGTTGTTGGTTGACATCATCAACGTACGGGCTTCTAGCTGTGCTTCTAGAGTCAATGGCACGTGTACTGCCATTTGGTCACCGTCGAAGTCAGCGTTAAACGCGGTACATACCAGCGGATGCAGCTGAATGGCTTTACCTTCAATTAGTACAGGCTCAAATGCTTGAAGACCCAATCTGTGTAGCGTTGGCGCACGGTTTAGTAATACTGGATGCTCACGGATAACCATGGCCAGCATATCCCAAACTTGTGGCTCTTCACGCTCTACCATCTTCTTCGCTTGTTTGATGGTTGTTGCCATGCCGTGTGACAATAGTTTTGAGTAAGTAAATGGCTTGAATAGCTCAAGTGCCATTTTCTTAGGCAGACCACACTGATGTAGACGCAGTGTCGGACCAACAACAATCACCGAACGGCCAGAGTAGTCAACACGCTTACCTAGTAAGTTTTGACGGAAACGACCTTGCTTACCTTTAATCATGTCAGCAAGCGATTTTAATGGACGCTTGTTGCTGCCCGTGATGGCACGGCCACGACGACCGTTATCAAGTAGCGCATCCACTGACTCTTGTAGCATACGTTTTTCGTTACGTACGATAATGTCAGGGGCGTTAAGCTCTAATAGACGCTTTAAACGGTTGTTACGGTTAATCACACGGCGATATAAGTCGTTTAGATCTGAGGTCGCAAAACGGCCGCCTTCTAGCGGTACTAGAGGACGTAAATCTGGTGGTAGTACGGGCAAAATGCTCATAACCATCCACTCAGGCTTGTTATTAGAGTCACGGAAAGCTTCTAATAATTTTAGACGCTTAGACATCTTTTTAAGCTTGGTTTCAGAACCAGTATTTGGAATCGCTTCACGTAGATCATCAATTTCTAAATCGATATCGATATCTTTTAACAGGTCTTGAACCGCTTCAGCACCCATTTTAGCGATGAACTCATCACCAAATTCTTCTAATGCTTTGTAGTAGTCTTCATCATCAAGAAGCTGATACTTCTCTAAAGACGTCATGCCAGGATCGGTTACCACATAGCTTTCAAAATACAATACGCGCTCGATATCACGTAGTGTCATATCAAGTAATAAACCGATGCGGCTTGGTAATGACTTTAAGAACCAAATGTGCGCAACAGGGCTGGCAAGATCGATGTGGCCCATGCGGTCACGACGAACTTTGGCAGTGGTCACTTCTACGCCACATTTTTCACAGATTACGCCTTGGAATTTGCGGCGCTTGTACTTACCACATAAACATTCAAAGTCTTTTACTGGACCAAAGATTTTGGCACAGAATAGACCGTCACGCTCAGGCTTAAAGGTACGGTAGTTAATGGTTTCTGGTTTTTTTACTTCACCATGTGACCATGATTTAATAGTCTCGGGAGCTGCCAATGTAATCTGAATGCTATCAAATTCACGTTTGCCGTTGTCGGCAGGGCTTTTCATAATATCGAGTAAATCTTTCAAGTTGCTTCTCCGTTATATGTGTTCACAGTATCTGGGTCAGATTAATAATTTGAATAATGACCCTAAGCTACCGTTTGAAGGCAATGAATTAGGCTGAGTTTAAGGGAACGACTAACGCAGTAGATGCAAACCATTTAACAAAATGCTCTGCATCTACCCGATTCAACACTAGTTGCTTTCTTTTAGCTCAATATTAATACCCAGTGACTTAATCTCTTTGGTCAATACGTTGAACGATTCAGGCATGCCTGGGTCCATGTACTGCTCACCATCGACGATGTTCTTATACATACGCGTACGACCTTCAACATCATCCGATTTCACTGTTAGCATCTCTTGCAACGTGTAAGTTGCGCCATATGCTTCTAGTGCCCAAACTTCCATCTCACCGAAACGCTGACCACCAAACTGTGCTTTACCGCCTAATGGCTGCTGTGTTACTAATGAGTATGAACCGGTCGAACGGGCATGCATCTTGTCATCTACTAAGTGGTTTAGTTTCAGCATGTACATGTAGCCCACCGTCACAGGACGGTCAAACTTCTGACCAGTACGGCCATCATACAAAGTCTGCTGACCTGAGCTTGGGTAACCGGCAAGCTCTAGTAGCTCGTCAATTTGAACCTCACGGGCGCCATCAAATACAGCGGTACCCATAGGCACACCATCACGTAGGTTTTGAGCCAATGCACGGATATCATCATCGCTCAAGCTGTCTAAATCAACTTGTTCACCGCCTACTTTGTTGTAAATCTTGTCTAAGAATTCACGTAGCTCAGTGACTGCCGCTTGCGCTTTGATCATGCCGTTAATCTTGTCACCAAGACCTTTAGCTGCCATACCTAAGTGAGTCTCAAGTACCTGACCGATATTCATACGAGAAGGTACACCCAGTGGGTTTAGTACGATATCAACTGGATTACCGTTTTCATCATAAGGCATGTCTTCAACTGGCATGATGCGAGATACCACACCCTTGTTACCATGACGACCGGCCATCTTATCACCTGGCTGGATGCGACGTTTCACCGCTAGGTAAACCTTAACGATTTTTTGTACACCGTGTGCTAAGTCATCACCAGCGGTCAGCTTGCGTTTTTTCTCAGCGAACTTGGTATCGATGTCTTTTTGCTTATCGACCAAGAACTCTTGAATTTGAGTCAAACGCTCAGCGATTTCTTCTTCGACAGGCTGAATGTCTAATAACGTTTCTAAAGACATTTCTAGTAGCTCAGACTCAGCCAGTACTGTACCTGACTTAAGACCTGCACCACCACTGATGGCCTGACCATCTAATAAGTGGCTAATACGGCTACGTGCGGCTTCTTCAAAAATACGTAGCTCTTCTTTTAAGTCTTTGCGGTAGTTGTCCAGCTGCGACTTCTCGATTGATTTTGCACGAGCATCTTTTTCTACGCCATCACGGGTAAAGACTTGAACATCGATAACCGTACCTTTGGTAGAGGTTGGCACACGTAAAGAGGTGTCTTTAACGTCTGCTGCTTTTTCACCGAAGATGGCTCTTAGTAGCTTCTCTTCTGGCGTTAATTGTGTCTCACCTTTTGGTGTTACTTTACCAACTAAGATATCACCTGCATCTACTTCAGCACCGATATAAACAATACCTGACTCATCAAGAGCAGATAGAGCCGCTTCACCCACGTTTGGAATATCGGCAGTGATTTCTTCAGTGCCTAGTTTTGTGTCACGCGCCACACAGGTTAATTCTTGAATGTGGATGGTTGTGAAACGGTCTTCTTTCACCACACGCTCTGATAATAAAATCGAGTCTTCGAAGTTATAACCGTTCCATGGCATAAAGGCCACACGCATGTTCTGACCTAGAGCCAACTCACCTAAGTCAGTTGATGGACCATCAGCTAGGATGTCACCACCAGCGATTTCGTCACCTTGGTTAACAATGATGCGCTGGTTAATACAGGTGTTCTGGTTAGAACGGGTGTATTTGATTAAGTTATAGATATCAATACCCGCTTCACCCGCTTGCATCTCATCTTCATTAACACGAACCACGATACGTGACGCATCAACGTCTTCAATCACACCACCACGGCGAGCGATAACACACACACCTGAGTCGCGAGCTACGTGACGCTCCATACCGGTACCCACTAACGGCTTATCAGCACGTAAGGTAGGAACAGCCTGACGTTGCATGTTCGAACCCATCAATGCACGGTTAGCATCATCATGCTCTAGGAATGGAATCAAACTTGCTGCAACAGAGACAACCTGACTAGGTGATACATCCATATGCGTCACTTTATCACTTGGCATACGTACCGATTCACCACCGCTACGTACCATTACCATCTCTTCAGCCAGTACGCCGTTTTCATCCAACTCAGAGTCAGCCTGAGCGATAACCGTGCCGACTTCTTCGATGGCTGATAGGTACTCGATATCGTCAGTAACTTTACCATCTACTACTTTACGATAAGGGGTTTCTAAGAAACCAAATTCGTTGGTCTTAGCAAAGGTGGCTAATGAGTTGATTAGACCAATGTTTGGACCTTCAGGCGTTTCAATAGGACACACACGACCATAGTGAGTATTGTGTACGTCACGAACCTCAAAGCCTGCACGCTCACGAGTTAGACCACCTGGGCCTAATGCTGAGATACGACGCTTGTGAGTAATCTCTGATAGCGGGTTGTTTTGATCCATGAACTGAGACAACTGGCTTGAACCAAAGAACTCTTTTACCGCAGCCGCAACAGGTTTTGAGTTGATCAAATCTTGTGGTGACAAATTATCAGATTCAGCAGAGCTTAAACGCTCTTTCACCGCACGCTCAACACGCACTAGACCAACACGGAATTGGTTCTCAGCCATTTCACCAACAGAGCGAATACGACGGTTACCTAAGTGGTCAATATCATCCACTTCACCAATACCGTTACGGATATTGATAAGCTCTTTTAACACATCAATGATGTCTTCTTTGGTTAATACGCTTTGCTCACGTTTAACATCTGGATCATCGCTGTTTTCAAAAGTACGGCCCAAACGGCGGTTGAACTTCATGCGGCCTACGTTTGATAAGTCATAACGATCGGCGTTGAAGAACATGCTCTCAAACAACTTCTCAGCAGTATCAATCGTTGGTGGCTCACCTGGACGCATCACTTTATAGATTTCGATTAATGCTTCTTCGCGGCTACCGGTGCTGTCTGCACGTAAGGTATCAGCGATATACGTACCATGATCGATGTCGTTGGTGAATAAAATCTTGAATTCTTTGATTGATTCACTGGCTTCAAAGGCACTTAGCTTAACCAATAACTCATGGTCAATTAGGGTGTTTGCTTTTGCAATCACTTCATCATTGACAACGATATCTTCGGCAAGAATACGCTCATATAGGTACTCATCAGGCACAGCCAGTTTTTTCATACCAGACTGTTCGATTTGACGAATACGGCGCGCATTGATACGTTTGCCTTGTTCAACCAACACTTCACCGTCTGGTGATACGATGTCGAACTGAGCCATTTCACCACGTAGGCGATCTGCAACTAGGTCAATTTCAAATTGCTCTTCGCCTTTATAAACCGATACTTTTTCAAAGAAGGTATCTAGGATCTCATTAGTATCCATGCCTAGAGCACGTAGAATGATAGTGCCTAGCAATTTACGACGGCGGTCAATACGAGCGAATACTAAATCTTTAGCATCAAACTCGAAATCTAACCATGAACCACGGTAAGGAATGATACGGGCGTTATAAAGCACCTTACCACTTGAGTGTGACTTACCTTTATCGTGGTCGAAGAACACACCAGGTGAACGGTGTAATTGCGACACGATAACACGCTCAGTACCATTAATAATAAAGGTACCGTTATCGGTCATTAATGGGATTTCACCCATGTATACATTTTGCTCACGGATGTCTTTAATAGCAGCCTTGCTATTTTTGTCTTTGCTATCTTTGTCTTTGATAACCAGACGGATTTTGACACGTAAGGGTGCTGCAAAAGTAGAACCACGAGAAATACACTCGCGCTCATCGAACTCTGGTGCACCTAAGTAGTACTCAACAAATTGTAGTTCGGCGTTGTTTGAATTACTTTCGATTGGGAAAATAGATGAAAATGCAGCTTGTAGGCCTGTATTCTCACGCGCTTTAGGCTTTTTATTTTCCTGCAAAAATTGCTCATAGGAATCCACTTGAATTGCCAACAGATAGGGAATATCCATTACATGTGGCAACTCGGCAAAACTTTTGCGAATACGTTTTTTTTCAGTATAGGAATATGCCATCGAGAGTCCTTACAGTAGACAGTAAAATAAAAATGATTCATTTTTAAAAATTAAGCGATCAGTAATTAACTAAAAGACCCAAATTCTAAATAGGAATCATCAGATTGAAACAGTGAGAATGACCTTTGATAAATGCCTGTTGTGCATAACAATCATGACGTTTTGACTCATTATTTGAGTGTCGACGCCGCCAAACCCATTACAAACGTTAATAGCCAATGGTTATTATAGTAATTGATACAAAAAATGTGGTTAAATTAGGTTAAAAGAAGCCAAATGACAGATGCAAAAAAACCCCAAGCACGAGCGTACCTAGGTCTAAATAAAAAGGATAGAAGCTAACGATGTTTTAAACATGCAAATTGTCTGTCCCTTGGTCTGTATTAATCGCTAAACGTTCGTTAAGCTGAAAATAAATAAGATATTAACGTGACGCTTGCCAACCATTTAGGCTAATACAAAAGGTCAAGTGCGAGATTATACAATACCTCATTCCCAAACACAACCCCTAAAGTGCTCGATAAAAAAAGCCAACAATGCATAGTACATTGTTGGCTTCGTGGTTAAGTAGGGTTTGATCTCTGCTTAACCGAACTCATAACAGATAAAAATCTATTATTTAAGTTCTACAGTAGCGCCAGCTTCTTCAAGCTTTTTCTTAAGCTCTTCTGCTTCTACTTTGTTAGCGCCTTCTTTGATTGGAGCTGGAGCGCCTTCAACTAGTTCTTTAGCTTCTTTCAAGCCAAGGCCAGTTGCTTCACGTACGGCTTTAATTACGCCAACTTTCTTGTCGCCGAAGCTTGCAAGAATTACGTCAAACTCGTCTTTTTCTTCAGCAGCAGCAGCGCCGGCAGCAGCAGCAGCAGGTGCAGCAGCAACAGCAGCAGCAGCTGTTACGCCGAATTTTTCTTCCATTTCGCTGATTAGTTCAACGATATCCATTACTGACATTTCAGCGATTGCGTTTAACACATCTTCTCTAGATAGTGCCATGGGATTTCTCCATTTTCTGATAAATTTAAAGGGATTAATTAAGATCAATACAGTTTAATTATGCCACTAGGCGATAGTCTTGCTGTATCGATCGAAAATAACTTAGTCGCTTACTTATATAAATTAAGTAGCTATAAACTAAGCGGCTTCTTTTGCGTCTTTTACTGCTGCAACAGTACGTACAAACTTGCCTGGTACTTCTTTCATAGTACGTGCAAGCTTGGTTACTGGTGCTTTCATTGTTGCCATCAAGATAGATAGTGCTTCGTCGCGTGTTGGAAGTTTAGCTACGCGCTCAATTTCCTCAGGACCAAACAACTCACCACCAACTGATACAAGCTTTGGCTCTAAAGCTTTGTGTTCTTTAGCGAATTCGTGAATTACACGAGCAGCAGAACCTAAATCTTCAGTAGAAAAAGCCAGTAACAATGGGCCAACCATCTTATCTGACATGCACTCAAAGCTAGTACCTTCAAAAGCACGCTTAGCTAGCGTGTTTTTAACAACTTTAAGTACAACACCTTTCTCACGAGCTTGGTTACGTAGCTTAGTTAACTGAGCTACTTCAAGGCCATGATAATCAGCAGCAACTGCTGAATAAGCATTTGCAGCAACTTCAGACACTTCAGCCACAACTTTTTGTTTCTGTTCTAGCGTTAATGCCATGAGTTGACTCCTTGATCTCATCATCATTGCCGCAGCAATGTTGAATTGACGTTTCTATTACTAAAGTATAAATACCGGTTAAGCCAAGACGTACTTGTCATCAACCAGCGACTTTAATAACGCTGAATACGGCACCTTTATCAGAATGAAGGAGAAACCAAATTAGTAAACTAACCCATTCCCACGATCAAACTTTTTTGGGTCACCGTCTGCGTAGGCCAATGCTAGGCTAAATAAAACACAATAGTTCGATTTAACACTGACATCAATTAACAGCATCGAAGGTAAACCTAAGATACCTACCTACGGTCTTAGACAGCATAGCTTTGGCTAAGCTGACCTAATATTATAAATTTTTAAATTCGGTAGGAATTAGGGCGATTGTTTGCCCTATTCCTTATGTTTTTTCTTTATCTTTTAAGCTTACTTAGCTACGCGGTATGGTAGTGGATCTAATGCGATACCAGGACCCATGGTGCTAGATAAAGTAATTTTTTTGATGTAGATACCTTTAGAAGTAGCTGGCTTAGCACGACGGATGTCTGCTAATAAAGCCTGTACGTTCTGCTGGATTTGTTCAACAGTGAAACCAACCTGACCGATAGTGGTGTGGATGATACCTGCTTTATCTACACGGTAAGTCGCCTGACCTGCTTTAGCGTTTGCAACTGCTTCAGCAACGTTAGGAGTAACGGTACCTACTTTAGGGTTAGGCATTAGGCCACGTGGACCTAGGATAGTACCTAACTGACCAACAACACGCATTGCGTCTGGTGCTGCGATAACAACGTCAAAGTCTAGGTTGCCCGCTTTAACTTGTTCCGCTAGATCATCCATACCCACTACGTCAGCACCGGCTTCTTTAGCAGCATCAGCAGCAGCGCCTTGGGCGAATACAGCAACACGCTTAGTTTTACCAGTACCTGCAGGTAGGTTAGTTGCACCACGAACCACTTGGTCTGATTTACGTGGGTCTACGCCTAGGTTGATAGCGATATCAACTGACTCTTTGAATTTAAGAGGTGGTAGGTCGTTTAAAATGCTTACCGCTTCTTCAAGCGTGTAAAGCTTTTGGCTTTCTACACGCTCAGCGATCATTTTTTGACGTTTAGTAAGTTTACTCATTTACACACCCTCCACATCGATGCCCATTGAACGTGCAGTACCAGCGATGGTACGTACAGCAGCGTCCAGGTCAGCAGCAGTCAAATCAGCATTTTTAGTTTGCACGATTTCTTCTAGCTGTGCACGAGTAACTTTACCTACTTTAGTAGTATTTGGAACACCAGAACCTTTAGCGATACCAGCAGCTTTACGCAGCAAGAAGGCAGCAGGTGGTGACTTCATGATAAATGTGAATGATTTATCAGCGTATACTGTGATTTCAGTAGGAATTGGCAGACCTGGTTCCATGCTGGCAGTTGCCGCATTGAACTCTTTACAGAATGCCATGATGTTCACACCTTTTTGACCTAGTGCAGGACCAATTGGTGGTGAAGGGTTTGCTTTGCCAGCAGGCACTTGTAGTTTGATGTAACCATCAATCTTCTTAGCCATGAGTTTTCTCCTTTACGGGTGATAACGCTTTCTGCTCACACTTACTATGTTGATGTAAGCAGAGCCATCCGCTCCCCGGGGGTTAAAATATTTAGCTCAGTTGCTATCGTCGTCAGCCAATTAGCTTAACTTCTCAACTTTACTAAACTCTAATTCGACCTGAGTTGGTCTGTTAAATACGTTTACAGTCAATTGTAGCTTAGATTTCTCGTAATCCACTTTTTCGACTAGGCCTTTAAAGTCAGTGAAAGGTCCGTCAATAACCAGAACTTCTTCACCTGGCTCAAATAAAGTCTTAGGACGTGGTGCTTCTTCACTTTGTTTAAGACGATTTAAGATACGATCGGCTTCAACTTTAGTAATGGGTGCTGGATTCTCTGGTGTACCGCCAATGAAGCCGGTAATACGCGGACAGTCATTTACAATATGCCAAGTATCATCATTCATTTCCATTTCTACTAATACGTAGCCTGGAAAGAATTTACGCTCACTTTTACGCTTTTTGCCGTCTTTCATTTCAACGACTTCTTCGGTTGGTACCAGTACTTCACCGAATTTATCAGCGAACTCACTGCGATTGATACGATCCGTCAAGTAGCGTTGGACTTGCTTTTCATATCCTGAAAATGCCTGCACGATATACCAGCGCATATGTTTCTCCATGACGTCAATCAAACGATTGCTGATTAAAAAAAACAGGCTGTAAAGCTGATATAACCCTTATGAAGTTATATGAAGCCCAGCCCTAACAATTCTTTTTTATAACTAATTTTTTAACTTGTACTGCCGCTTATCTTATTTATCACTAACCCAGTGATTAACCGATAAAGATACCAACCAACCAGTTAAATAGGTTATCAAGTAACCACACAATAACGGCTACGATACCGATTACCAATAAAGACTGCCAAGTATACTGAATGGTTTCATTCTTACTTGGCCAGGTAACACGGCGTAACTCTATGCTGGCGTCTTTAAGCAATACCTTAAAGCTGCGTCCTTGATTGGTCAGTGCCAAACAAATAATGGCCAACACAATCAGTGAGGCGATAATACCAACACGAACCCAAATATCGTTAGCAGGCTGCCAAATACCAGGCAGCTTATAATTAACTAGCGTGGCACCAATTAGAGCAGCAAACGCGATAATCCAAAGCATGATGTCTTTTGGAGAGCGTGTTTTGGCTACTTCTACTGCACTTTTACCATTAAGCGATTTTCTTAACGTATTATGAGCGCCCTGCTTAGCGTCAGATACCTTACTATCTAGGTTATCTTGTTGATTGCTCATAGTTGAATTGCCTTACGACGTAGACGATAGAGTTAAAGCCGCCTATCTGTATGGTAAAAGAAGAGTGCTGGTTTAGTTAATTAAGCGTAGACAGTTATCAGTCATATAAGTGGCAGGCGATGAGGGACTCGAACCCCCAACCCTCGGTTTTGGAAACCGATGCTCTACCAATTGAGCCAATCGCCTTTAGTTAAGGTTGACTATTATACAATCTTTTTTATGGATTGCAAGCCTTGTGAGTGCTTGAAACTAGGATTCTTTTATATAACCCCTTCTAACAACGGCTATCATTGCAGATCACTAGATTTAGTCGTGTAGTATTATAGCGATTTTAATTAAGTTGTCTACTCAATTACCTTGATTTTTGCACTGATTAAAGCGTTTAAATAACCTGTGACATAGACTAAAAACAGACTAAAAGTAGTGACCATAAAAAAACCGCCTCAATGAGGCGGTTTTTTTGCTTGATAGCGTTATTAACACTTAAAGAGATTAGTCTTTAACGTTAGCAACAACACCAGCACCTACAGTACGGCCACCTTCGCGGATTGCGA
>NZ_CAJHBH010000045.1:0-24921 GCF_904846585.1 Psychrobacter sp. H7-1 | reverse complement strand
GGTTTTCATAGGGTTAGTATGGCGAGGTTAATTTTAACTTGCAATACTTTAAGTACTGATCACGACAGTGTGTGTCGCCTTATATCCACCCCCTGAAGTGGGTGGTTTTACGGCGACCGGTGATAAAAAACCACCGACTCACTGCCAAAAAGACCCAGGTTTTAGCCCTTATTGGTAATTAAGCGCAACAAACCTGCCCCAACCTGTTAGATTTTGATAAAATGACTGCGCTTGTTGCAGCCTTAGCCTTCAACAACCTCCCATAACACACTGATTGATCAGCATCCATAATGATCAACATACACAATATAAAGCAAACAAGGGTTTTTTATGAATATTTTAATTATTGGTTCTGGTGGTCGTGAGCATGCACTGGCCTGGCAATGTGCAAAAGATGCCGATGTCACCACAGTCTATGTGGCCAATGGCAATGCTGGTACAGCCCTTGAATCAAAATGTGAAAATATTGACCTTGACACCACAGACCATCAAGCGGTGATTTCTTTTTGTGGTCAACATAGCATTGAGCTTATTATTGTCGGCCCAGAAGCGCCTTTGGTCGCCGGCCTAGTAGATGACTGCCGTAACGCAGGCATTGCCACTTGGGGACCTACTCAATACTGTGCCCAGCTTGAGGGCTCAAAAACTTTTGCCAAAGAGTTTATGCAAGCGCATAACATCCCTACGGCCAAATATGCGGCGTTTACAGACATTGAAGCCGCCAAAGCTTATGTTATCGACAATGGCGCACCTATCGTGGTCAAAGCCGATGGTCTTGCTGCCGGTAAAGGGGTAATTGTCGCTGAAACCATTGAACAAGCTCATGACGCCATTGAAGACATGCTGGGTGATAACAAGTTTGGTGATGCTGGTAGCCGCGTGGTTATCGAGCAGTTCTTGCAAGGCGAAGAAGCCAGCTTTATTTGTATGATTGATGGCGAAAATATCCTACCTATGGCCACCAGTCAAGACCACAAACGTGTGGGTGAAGGTGATACGGGCCCGAACACCGGTGGTATGGGTGCGTACTCACCTGCTCCTGTGGTCACAGATGAGGTGCATCAAAAGGTCATAAGCCAAGTGATCGAGCCTGTGGTGCACGCTATGAAAGCTGCCGGTCACCCTTACACTGGGTTTTTGTACGCTGGTCTTATGATTGATGACAACAATGACCCTTACGTGATTGAATTTAACTGCCGCTTTGGTGACCCAGAAACTCAGCCCATCTTAATGCGTCTAAAAAGCTCATTAGTCAAACTGGTTCAGCAAGGCGTTGAGGGTAAGCTACCTGCGACTGCTGAATGGGACAGCCGCGCTGCTTTAGGCATTGTACTGGCCTCAAAAGGTTATCCTGAATCCTCATCAAAAGATGATGTGATTACGGGTCTGCCAGCTTTGAAAGAAGATAACAGCGTTAAAGTCTTCCACGCCGGTACCAAGCAAAACGGCGAACATGTGGTGACCAATGGAGGGCGTGTACTGTGTGTGACGGCGCTAGGCGATACTATTAGCGAGGCGCAACAAGCCGCTTTAGCGACCATAGCGACTATCGAATTTGAAGGGGCGCATTATCGCCGCGATATCGGATATAGAGCCATTAACCGCTAATCAATCTTAGATAAAAAGTAGTCACAAATAGGCTAACGCTGTGACTCAGATAACACTTAAGGCCACTGACTTTGGGATTGTAATTGTAACCAAAACTGAAAGGTCAGTGCGCCAATAAGTTAACAATGTTACTCTATGTCAAAGAGACCGTGGATTGTATTTGGTGCTTAAAACACCCATGATAATAAATACTTCCCATTCATGGTCTTACTAGAACCTCCCATCCTAATTACTTATATTGCCCTCTCATTGGCACACGCCACGAGATGGCTTTAGTTTCCAATATGGTTAAAACATGGCAAATTCATCATCCTCGATACCACCACAGCCTGAGTTACAAGCCACTACCCAAAATGAGCTAAGTGAGCTTAAAACCTCTCGCTTAGACCGTCGTCTATCTATGGCCAAAACCTCGTTAAATCTAGGCAGACGCTGGGCGGGTAATAGCTTTAGTGGGCTGTTTTTAAGTAAAGAAGAAAAAGCCTCGCGCAACCAAGCCTTTATGAAAGAGCAAGCCGCTTATCTGGCAGATGAGCTTGGCAAGCTTAAAGGCTCTGTGGTGAAGATTGGCCAAATGCTTGCCTTATATGGAGAGCATTTTTTGCATCCTGAGATTACCGAAGCCCTACATCGTCTCAATGACAGTACAGCAAGCTTGTCTTGGCCGGTGGTGGAGCGTGCATTAATCGAGCAGCTGGGTCAGCAGCGTCTTAATGAGCTCGACATTAGCCGCACCCCTATTGGTACCGCCTCATTGGCACAAGTACACCGTGCCACTATCAAGGCCACTGGCAAACAGGTGGTGCTCAAAGTCCAGTACCCAGGTGTGGCCGATGCCATTGATTCAGACTTAAGCTTATTTAAGCATTTGCTAAAAGTTACCAATGCTGTGCCACAGACTAAAGCATTAGATGAGTGGTTTAATGAAATCAGTGACCTACTAAAAGTTGAGGTGGACTATCTGGCTGAAGCCCAGACCACCATCCGCTTCTACACACGCTTAAAGCAAGATGAGCGCTATGTGGTGCCAGAGGTGATTGAGGCCTATTCTACTGCCCGCGTATTGTGCTTAAGTTTTGAGGAGGGGGTGCCGGTCACCAATGCTAATTTAAAAGCTCTGCCGCAAGCCCGCCGTGACGCGCTAGGCAAAGCTGCCATTGACATTATGCTCAATGAAATCTTTGTTTGGGGCGAGATGCAAACCGACCCAAACTTTGGCAATTATCTGATTCGCTCAGAGCCTGCTGATAAGCCTGATGGCAAAGACAAACTGATTTTATTGGACTTCGGCGCCATGCGTCAGTTCGATGAGCATCTGCTTAAGATTGCCCGTAACTTAATGCTGGCAGGCTTTAATTATGATAAATCGCAAATGATGCAGGCCATGCAGGGCTATGAGTTCTTTGATGGTATGAGTGCTGAGGTTAAAGCCAATATGGCTGATGTATTCTTATTGGCCACCGAGCCTTTTAGAGCGCCTAACCTGCAGCAGACGACCATTCCCTCGCTCGTTGATGCCCAAGGCTATTATCATTGGGCCAAAAGCAACTTACATAAGCGGTTAATGGAAAGCTCAGGCAATGCCATGCAGTCTCGTGAATTTAGCTTACCTCCCAAAGAGTTTATGTTTATTAGTCGCAAATTTATCGGTGCTTACACCTTTTTAACGGTATTAGATGCACGCACCAATACTTATGATACCTTGAGTAAGTTTGTGCCAATTAACATGATTGCCAGTGGTACCCCTAACGCTTAGTCGTCTTATATGAGTTTAAATCGCTCATTCAAAAAGCGGCCAGATCACAAGATTTGGCCGCTTTTTTGTCAGTTTTTATCCGCTTTATCAAAAGCAAGCTATCATTTAAGCCACTCACTGTTCCAATTATCAAAGCGGGTCACATAGGCTTTAGGTTTTGTCATTTTTAGCTCCCAGCAAGTCTCACCACGAGCCAAATACTTAATTTCAAAGTGAGTGCGTCTACTGTCCACAGGCACCAGCGTGCGCTCAGTAGGCAGCTGCCAAGTTTGTAGCGACTGCTGGTAAGCGTTATCAATATACTCGGGTATATTACTCGCTAAGAGGATCTGACCTTGAGGCACCAATCTAGACAACAAAAACTCAAAAAACGGCATGTTCAACCACTGCTGATTCGGGTTTTTAGGCTCTGGATTGGGATAAAGCAGATAAATAACCGATACACTCTGGGCTGGTAGCGCAGACACACAATACGGAATGGCATCGGCATGCACCGGCAGTAAGTTATCAAGCAGTGCCACCTCTTTACTCACTGAGCTTGCCAGCGTCTTAAAGGCACTAAATTTATTTTGAGTGCGCTCAATGGCAATGAGATCATGATCACCGTGCTGCTTGGCATATAAGCAGGCATGCATCCCCTTACCTGCCCCAATCTCCACCACCAAAGGGCGCGCTAATAGTGCTTGGTGCTCTTTTTCATTGAGGTTATGGCATGCATTTAAGCGCTGTGTGACAAAGATGGGCACCTCAAAGTCTCTAGGTGCCTTAAGCTTTTCGGGCTTAAACTGGCGCGCTTTATGGTGACTAACAGTTGGCTCACTTTGCAGTGCAAGGTGATCGGGTGCTGGGCTTGGTATAACCGAATCGGATAAATTAGAGCTTGGCATAATTTTGGTAAACACTTAAAGTGAATAATAAAAATAAGGACATTTAAGTCGGCTTAATATAAGGCCTTGGCATCTCGTGCTATAATTTCCTCATCAAGCAGTTGAAACCCACTGGCTATTATAACACTGTACCACCTGCCTTTATTAGGATAAGACGTTACTTATGAGTAAGCCTGCCCCAACCGCCCAAGCGGTCTCTCACCCAAAAAGCTACCCTTGCCCTCAGTGTCAGAAGTTGACCGTTTGGCAAGACAACCCTTATAAGCCCTTTTGTAGCGACCGCTGCAAGCTCATTGATCTGGGCGCTTGGGCCAATGAGGATTATAAATTACCCGCACAAGATTCGCCCTTCTCTCAAGATTTAGAATAAATTTTGTATTATCATGGTTAAGTCAGCTCAAGACTTGCTGCACCATTATGTATAGCCCCTTACTTTCACTCAGTTCATTGCCTCAGGCTTTGCCTTAGGTTTATTTTAAGGATTTATTATGTCAGTGTCTGCCGCCCACTCTTATATCATGCCCACTTATAGCCCTCAGCCCATCAGCTTTAGCCGAGGAGAAGGCAGCTGGCTATATACCGCTGACAACACCCCTTATTTAGATGCGTTAACCGGTATTGCTGTTTGTGGCTTAGGTCACTGCCACCCTCAAGTAACCGAAGCCATCCAGCAGCAAGCCGCCACTTTGGTGCATACCAGCAATTTATTCCAGATTGAGTGGCAAGAAAAAGCCGCCGAAGCCTTATGTACCGCAGCAGGCATGGACAGCGTGTTCTTCGCCAACAGTGGTGCTGAGGCCAATGAAGCTGCCCTAAAGATGGCACGTCTGTATGGCCATAACAAAGGCTATACTCACCCAAAAGTCATTGTCATGGAGCGCTCATTCCATGGCCGTACTTTACTTAGCGTTTCGGCCACAGCCAATCCAAAGGCCCGTGAAGGTTTCTTTACCTTAGACGATGACTTTATCCGGGTACCTTTTGGAGACATTGAGGCCATCAAAAAGGCCGCTACAGAGCATCAACAAATCACCGCAGTATTACTCGAGCCCATCCAAGGTGAGGGCGGCCTTAATACTGCCAAAGATGGCTTTAGCTACCTAGAACAAGTACAGGCGGTGTGTGATCAAAACGACTGGCTGTTTATGCTAGATGAAGTACAGACTGGTAATGGCCGTACTGGGCAATACTTTGCGCATCAGCACAGCAGTGCCAAACCTGATGTATTAACTACGGCCAAAGGTTTGGGCAATGGCTTTCCTATTGGCGCCTGTATGGTACGTGGCCGAGCGCGTGATTTGTTCCAAGTTGGCAGTCATGGCTCGACCTATGGCGGCACGCCTTTAGGCAGCCGTGTGGTACATACTGTTTATACGCTATTAAGCCAAACTGACATCATGCAAAACGCAGTTATCGCAGGCGATTATATTCAAAATAATTTGACCGATGAGCTCAAGTCATTGGGCGTCAGTACCCGCGGTTATGGGATGATGATAGGTGTGGTACTGCCTGAAGCGACCGACTGCAGCACCTTGGTCGATGAGGCACGCCGTACTGAGCAGCTGATTATCAATGTTACTGGCAGCCACGTTGTGCGCTTACTTCCGCCTTTAAATTTAGCCCGTAGTGAAAGTGACCAGCTTATTGAACGATTATCACGCTTGATTAAAAACAAGCTGGCTTAACTATCACATAAATACTTAGGCTATTTTTAACACATGAGTTTTAGTATTGGCTACAGGTTTTGGTAATAAAAAATGGCGCTGTGCTTTTTATGACACAGCGCCATTTTTGTCACTGCTTAAAAATTAGATAACTGTTTAAGGGTAAGCTTTAACAAGCTTTGGGTATCAACAAGCTGCTGGCCGGCATCCGTCTCACGTGCCGCTTTAATCGCCTGTTGAGCCTCTTTATCACGGTAACCCAGGCTTATAAGTGCTGACTCTACCTCAGCGAGTATCACCCCTTCACTATTGGCCGCGATGCCAATCTGCTGCTCCACTTCAGTTAACAAACTCATATCGCTTTGGATATGATCGAACTTGCCTTTTAATTCAATCAGCAAGCGCTGCGCCGTTTTTTTACCGATGCCAGGCACTCGGGTTAACGCCGCATCATTTTCGGTATCTATACAGTGCTTAAGCTCAGTGGCCGAAAAAGTCGACATCATGGCCAGCGCCATCTTCGCACCTACCCCATTAACGCGAATGAGCTGACGAAACACATCGCGCTCAGTAGGATGCAAAAATCCATACAGCAACTGTGCATCTTCTCGCACATGCAAATGGGTCCATAACGATGCCATGGCCTCCAGTTGCAATTGACAAAAATCAGGTAAAGGCAGCTCGACCTCATAGCCCACCCCTGAAGCGGTCATTAAGCAAGCCACAGGAGCAGATAAATGACACACACATCCTTCAATTAGTCCAATCATAGCACTCTATATTATTATAAAATTTAAGATAACCACCATTATAACAAAGTTAACCAAGCCTTGAGCCAAATTTGGGCGCATAAAAAAAGCCCTGAGAATATCAGAGCTTTTTTTGACAGTTATTTTTTATTATTTAAAAGTCAACTCACTGATTAGTGGCTTACTTATTAGTACTGTTGATCTTCAGCAACGGCTTCAGCTACGTTTGGATCTGCTTGAAGGTCTACTTGATCAGTAGTTTTGTTAGCAATATTGTCTGCGCCTTCAGCAACAGCAGTGGCACCGTCAGCAACAGCAGTGGCAGTCGCTTCAGTGGCCGCGTTAGCACCTTCTGCTATCGCTTCACCTGCATTCACAGCAGCGCCTGTGGCTACTGCGCCAGCAGTCTTAGCGTTGTCAACAGCATCATCGCCTGCGCTTTCAGCAGCAGTCTCAACAGCGCCAGCATCTGCAGCTTCTTCTGTCTTTTTGCTACAACCTGTGATTGTAAATGCGCCAGCTACTAATGTTGCCACTAAAAGGTTACGGTATAACATGTGAACTCCTCACAAATGTGATATTAGATATTTTGCAGCATTCTAATGACAATGACCACAAAATACAAGTAGTAATTCGAAAACTTGAATTAAGATAAACTAAATTGGCTTAGGATTAGCAGAGCCATAACTTGAGCTTAATTCATTAATTATTCAGCATGGATTGGGCATTATAGTGACCAATCAAATATAAGGCAGCCCTAAAACCACCTTATCAATTATATGATATGCTGTCTACTGAAGTTTATTTCAAGCCCCAAATGCATGCCGTTATACCCTATTATTGTAAGCCTAAGCCTAGCCTTGATAATAGGGTATTAGAGGCTATTTAGGTAATTTGTAAACCTATTTACTGTGGTTAGCTTCTAGCGCAGCCACTGCTGGCAAGGTTTTACCTTCAACAAATTCTAAAAATGCACCACCGCCGGTTGACATATAGCTCACACCATCTTCTACATTAAATTTATGGATGGCTGCTAATGTATCACCGCCACCTGCAATAGAAAATCCAGCACTGTCTTTAACCGCCTCTGACAACAAGCGAGTACCTTCACTAAACGCTTCTACTTCAAATACGCCCACAGGGCCATTCCACAAGATAGTAGCCGCATTTTTTACCGCTTCAAAAATATGCTCAGCACCTTCTGAGGCGATGTCTAAAATCATCTCATCTTCGCCCACTTGCTCAATACTTCTGTGAATAGGGGTTGCTGATTCTAACGAATTTAAGAAGTCATCAAAGTTAATTTGATTTTTGTCAGCCACTACAACATTTTTTGGCAATAAAATGTCAGTTTGCTGCATAATTTGTTTGGCGGTATCTATCATTTCAGCTTCATATAATGACGCACCTACTGAGTGACCTTGGGCAGCAATAAAGGTATTGGCAATACCGCCGCCAACAATAATTTGATCACAAATCTTGGCAAGGCTGATAAGCACATCTAGTTTGGTAGAGACCTTCGAGCCACCAACGATGGCCACTAGCGGCTTTTTAGGTTTGTGCAAAGCTTTGTCTAACGCATCTAATTCAGCGGCCAATAATGGACCGGCACACACCACTTTACCTGCTTTAGCAGCGGCCTGAATCACACCTTCTGTAGACGCTTGTGCTCTATGCGCAGTACCAAAAGCGTCCATGACAAACACATCACACAGATCGGCATAATGCTGTGACAAAGAGTCACTGTTCTTCTTCTCGCCCACATTAAAGCGGACATTCTCTAATAACACCACGTCACCTGGTGCCACAGTCACCTCTTGCTCAGTATAGGTCTTATCCAAACGCACAGGTTGATTTAGATGCTCGCTTAAATAATCGGCGACTGGCTGCAATGAGTATTTTTCTTCATAGTCACCTTCAGTAGGACGGCCTAGATGCGAGCAAACCAATACAGCAGCCCCTTTTTCAAGCGCCAGTTTGATGGTTGGAAGACTAGATTGTAGACGGGCATCATTGGAGATTTTGCCATTTTGAACTGGCACGTTTAAATCTTCACGGATCAATACGGTTTTGCCTGATAAATCTTGGTTTTCCATTCTAGCGAAGTTCATGTCATTACCCTGTGTCAATATAAAGAAAAAGCTGTGCGCTTACACAGCTTTAAAAGATTAGGTTGATATAAATTTGTGGCAATTTTAGCATATTTTGTTATAAATTTTGGCCCAAGTTGCAGCAAAATCTACTGTCTGATTATTACAAGGCGTATGCTGCAATCTCAACGCTTGAAACAGGCGCTTTTAAAGACTTATTAGACAATAAGTGCTACTATAATAAGTATAAATAATAAATCATAAATCTACCCTAATTTAAGGAGAGCACCCATGAGTAGAGACTTTACTAAGGCAAAAGAGCGCTTATTAGAGCTGCAACAAGAATATCAAAACCGCATCGATAAGATTGAAGACCACATTCACAATCCGCAAGATGACTTAAACAGCCACTGGGATGACCAAGCCATCTCTATGCGTGAAAACGAAATGCGCAAAACCTTATTGGTAGAGGCTCAGCAAAGCTTAACTTACGTCAATAACGCCCTAAGCCGTATCGACAATGGCACTTACGGTGAATGTACGGTTTGTGGCGAAGATATCGAGGACAAAAGACTTGAGGCTGTGCCCTATGCTACGCTTTGTATGCAGCACGCCTCTTAGGGTTACGGTTTCCATAATAAACCAAGTCATACAAAAAAAGATTGCCCTACTAAGTAGAGCAATCTTTTTTTGTAAAGCAGCCAGTGATCATCATCAACCACCGCGGCTAATTGGCTTTATAGATATCACTGTATTAAATAGTACGACGTGAGGCTAAGTTGGTTAAGATGGTTTCGGCATCATTCCAGCGGGTATTTGAGTTATCTGCCCCTAATATTACGATAATGGCCGGCTTGTTATTCACTCGAGTTTCCATCACCACACACTGACCCGCTTCATTAATAAAACCGGTCTTTGAGATGCCAATAGGATAGGTGCCGCTACGTACTAACTTACTGGTGTTGTTAGCAGGGTACGTACGGTTACCCGCTGAGTAATTGGCCACATAGAAGTCATAGTTTTTGGTGGTGGAGAAGCGGCGAATCACTTCATATTGACCAGCAGCTTGAACCATTTTCGCTAAGTCTACCGGAGAGGCAACGTTACGCTTGTCTAGTCCAGTGGGGTCACCAAAAAAAGCACTGGTCATGCCAAGTGAGCGTGCTTTGGCATTCATAGCACGCATAAAGGCATCATAGCCACCTGGATAGTTACGTGCCAAAGATTTTGCTGCTGGGTTTTCTGATTTCATCAAGGCCATTAACAAAAGCTCAGCACGGTTCATGCGGTCGCCTGATTTTAAGCGTGAGCTGGCACGCTTAGGGCCCACAAAATCTTCTGGATCAAGTTTAATCTCTTCACGCATATCAAGGCCAGCATCTAACACCACCATAGCCGTCATGATTTTGGTAATAGAGGCGATGGGACGTGCAACATCGGCATTTTTTTGATAAAGAGGCTTGCCTGTTTCTACATCGAGTACGATAACACCGCGCGAGCCGGTCGAAATAGGCAGTGAATCGTAGTAGCTTGTGCTGTTGGTGGCAAAGTTATTGCTTGAGTAAGAAGGACTGGTGGTACTGTTATATGAGGAGGTATTCGGGTTTGAGTACATGATATTGCGGGCTTCAGAGAGGCCGCCTGCGTTACCCCACTGAACTTGCGCATTGCCTGTCTTACCTGGCTCAACTATTGTCAGTGCAGCATTTGATGCTGAGCTTAAAGTACCCAGACCCAATGCGATGCAGACAAAGATAAAAGATTTGTTGAAAGATTTATTTATGCTCATAAGTCATCCCACTTGAGTCGTAAAATTATAGTGTAAAAGCTTTAGCTAGGTATTAACGCAGATTAGTATGAGGCGCCACTGGTTCAGCCAGCACCTTTAATAAAAATCAGTACAAAATGATACTCAACCTAACAAGATTGAACTTCTAATATCACAACCAGTACCACAAATTTTTATACAAAATTAGCCATATTATGTTTTAAACTTAACGATATTTACAAACTTGAATATCATTTCATAAATTTAAACACCATACTAATACTAAATATAGCCTGTGTGTTAATTATCTTAACATCATTGGTTAATGTCGTTAAGCACTAATTCCCAAGTTAGGCCTGGGATTAAGGTATGTTGTCAATTCAAAACATTCCTTTTACGCTACAGTAACATAAAAATACTGGTATCATAGCTTTATAAGTTTTTTTAGGATGTATATATGATTAAAGTTTTGGTGGTTGATGATCATGACCTCGTAAGAATGGGGATTAGTAGAATGCTCGCTGACGACCCCGAGATTGAAGTAATAGGTGAGGCCGATAGTGGCGAAGCTGCGATTAGAATGGTCAAGGCGCTATCCCCAGATGTGGTACTCTTAGATGTAAACATGCCTAATATTGGCGGTGTAGAAACCACAAAACGCTTGCGTCAATTTGATGAAAAGGTAAAAATATTAGCGGTCAGTAGTGTCTCCTCACAGCCCTACCCCTCTATGTTATTAAAGGCGGGGGTTAATGGCTACATTACCAAAGGTACACCACTTGATGAGATGATTAAAGCCATTAAAAAAGTGTATCAAGGCAGCAAGTACTTTAGCAGTGATGTCGCTGAGCAGTTGGCCGATATGCTACTGACAGACAATGAAGAATCCCCTTTTGATAGATTAAGCGAGCGCGAAAAACAAGTGGCAATGATGGTAGTCAACTGTCAAAGCCCGCAGCAAATAGCCGATCAGCTTTTTGTGAGCGTAAAAACTGTTAACACTTATCGCTACCGAATTTTTGAAAAAGTCGGTGTCGACAGTGATGTAAAACTCACTCATTTAGCAATGCGTCATGGACTGATTACCCCTTAACGCTGCTATGTGGCTATTTTGGCTAAAAATCTATAAAAACCTCAATATAATCAAAAGCCGCTAATCTATTAGCGGCTTTTTTTATAATTTCTGGCGGTGATCTAAGCTAGTAAGCGGCTTAATAATCATTGGTGATGGAGATACCATTTAATTTATCATCAAACTTAATACCAAGTGGTCTGTCTTGCGACAGCAATAAATTAACCGCTTGCTGCTGCCAGTCTTGACCATCATGAGGCAACACCACATCAGGTTTGACCCCAACACCATCGATAAGCTCACCTTTGGCACTGCGATACTCGGCCACAGTCAGCTTTAACGCCCCGCCGGCCTCTAAAGGCACCACCTCTTGTACAGTGCCCTTACCAAAGCTTTGCTCACCGACTATCTTAGCGCGTTTATTGCTTTTAAAGCTGCTTGCCAATACTTCAGCTGCAGACGCAGAATAGCGATTTTGCAATACCACCACCGGCAGGTCCGCCAAATAAGGGGTACCATTAGACTTAATCAATTGACTGTGATTGGTTCTATTGCGTACCTGAATCAGCCCAGCGTCGCTCATAAATAAGCTCACAATGTCAATGGCTGATGACAGTACGCCACCTGGATTATTACGCACATCAAGTACAACGCCTGTTATCGGTACACCCGTCTGCTTTAAGGCTTTAATCAACTGATCTTTTGAGCCATTTTGAAACACAGGCAGGCGAATAACGGCAATACTGTCTTGCACGGTGACCCCAAGCTCATTGTCTGAAGCCAAATTGCGCTGCAATAACATATTGCGTCTTGGCCCCTGCTGTCCGGACACCGTTATCTGCACTTGCGAGCCGGCAATGCCTGATAGCAGCTGCTGAATGTCTTGTTCACTCATATCTGAGGTGAGATCTGCGTTTTTTATGCGTAAAAGCTTATCGCCGATAGCAATACCAGCTTCTTTGGCAGACGACTGCGCCTCAACTTTAGTGATTACCCAGTTTTTTATGGCCGCATCGTATTTAACAGACAATCCCACCTGACCAATTTCACCATCCGTAAAGCTGCGCAAATGCTCATAGTTCTCAGGCGTGAGGTACTCCGCATGCTTATCAAGTCGCTCTAGCATGCCGCTGATGGCTTGTTGAAATAAGGTTTCGTCATTCACCGGACGCACATAATCGTGGCGGATAACATCGATAACTTCTACAAAGGTTTGAATAACTTGTGGCGAAATGGCATTTAAAGGCACATGCTCTACCCCCAAGCGATGTTGCTCGTTGTCATCCATTTCTTCATCAAATTCGACATCATCAAGTACGGGCTGCGCATCGATATCATCATCACTGACACCATCACTGATGTCCTCTGGATGAGCGACGGCATCTATGTCATCGCATTCTTGCCCACAAAGCGCTTGAGTTTGCTGTGCGCTTTGAGCCAAATTACCTAATTTAACCGCCGCTTCTGTACCTGATTTGGCAGGCGTTGATAATGATGAGCGGTTACTTGATGTGACAATATCATTATCAGAGCCTACATCGACAGTAGCACAGCCGCTCAAAGCCAGTGCTGTGGCCAACACTGAGCTATAAATTACAGCTTTTATCGCTAATACACCCTGATGTGGGGTCCGGGCTCGACACTCAGAAGGCTCAACGCTCATCATATACTCTACGGTTGGTTAAAATAAAAGCTTATTTGGCTTCTAACAAGTTAATACCAGTCATTTCAGTCGGCACGCTTAGTCCCATTAGACCTAAAAGGGTTGGCGCAATGTCACTCAATTTGCCACCTTCACGTACGCTTACCTTTTTGTCACCTACATAGATTAAAGGCACATGCTCGGTGGTATGCTGGGTGTGTACCTGCCCGCTTTCATAATCTTGCATCTGTTCACAGTTGCCATGATCGGCTGTAATGAGTAGATGTCCCCCCGCCTTAATGGTCGCTTCGGCCACTTCACCTACGGCTACATCGAGCGCTTCGACGGCTTTAACTGCTGCCTCAAAATTACCCGTATGGCCGACCATATCGCCATTGGCATAGTTAACCACCAGCACATCATATTTACCCGATTCGATGGCTTCTACTAAGTTTTTGGTCACTTCAGGCGCGCTCATTTCAGGCTTTAGGTCATAGGTTTCTACATCAGGTGATGGGATCAAAATACGCGACTCACCGGTGTACTCATCTTCTCGGCCGCCACTAAAGAAGAAAGTGACGTGTGCAAACTTCTCAGTTTCTGCAATTCTAAGCTGAGTTTTATTGTTGTCTTGTAGATACTCACCCAAGGTATTGTGTAGCGCAGTGGGCGCATAAGCCACAGAAGTCTTAGGATTGGCGGCCAGCTCATCAGAGTAATGCGTCATCATCACAAATGCTGATAAGTTCGGCTGTTTTTGTCGCGCAAAGCCTGCAAACTCATGATCAGGTAATACAAAGGCTTGTGTCAGCTCACGTGCTCTATCAGCACGGAAGTTCATAAAGATAACCGCATCATTATCATCGATAGTTATTGGTGTCTCGCCATGCTCAATCACATTGGTGGGGCTAACAAACTCGTCCGTTTCTCTTGACTTGTAAGCGGCCTGTACCGCACCATCAGCCCGTGTCGCCATACGCTCAGACACACCCAGCGTTAATAAGTCATAAGCCTTTTGTACTCTATCCCAGCGATTATCACGATCCATGGCAAAGTAGCGGCCGATGATACTGGCAATTTGTACATTGCTTTCATAATACCCGTTTAAATTGGCTAAGAATTCTTTTAGGCGCTTGATGTATTTATCAGCAGATTTTGGTGGTGTATCACGGCCATCTAAGAAGCAGTGTACATACCCCCCTTTTGCGCCGTGAACCACAGCGGCATGACACATGGCTTCAATATGATCTTGATGCGCATGCACACCGCCATCTGACAATAGACCCATGATATGTACATTGCCGCCAGCGTCTGTCGCCGCTTTTACCGCATCTACTAAAGCGGGGGTTTTATAGAAGTCACGGTTTTTGATATCGCGCGAAATGCGAGTAGAATCTTGGTATAGCACACGGCCAGCACCCAGATTCATATGACCCACTTCCGAGTTACCAAATTGACCCTCTGGTAGGCCAACATCTTCACCTGAGCCTGAGACTAATCCATGCGGATAAGCTTTATTGATACGGTCTAAGTTTGGTGTATTGGCAGCAGCGACTGCATTGTCCTGCTCATCCTCACGATACCCAAAGCCATCTAAAATCATCAGAACGTGTGGAATTTTTTTATTGTTATCTGCTGCTACCATTTAGTTTTTCTCCAGTTATATTACAGTTATTTTTAAATAACTATTGGCAAGGACTATCGGCAGGTTATGTCTAACCTGATCCTGCCAGTCTATAAAATTGACAAAATTTTGATCAAACTTGAACGTCCATATTCTACCACATAAGCGGCATTAACTATAATGCAAGATTGTGAACGCTTATTATTTAAAGGCTTGAGGCTTACTTATGATCATTTAGCTTAAGCTAGGTGCTGCTAAAATTTTTTATGAGATTTTTTATAAATTTTGGGTTAACTTTAAGGTTAATTGTCTTTAAGCTATTACCTTTGTTAACAAAGTTACCCCCGTTTTTATTTGCAACTCGTATCTTTTTTGGTTAGAATCTTTAGACTCTGAAGTGTTCGCCAGTGGATGTTATTCCCTGAGCCGATAATGCACTAAATGGATGTGCTATCTATTGTCTTATTGTGTATGCCTGCACTGCTTGCAGTGACTCAGGAAACCTTAAGAGGCAATGACGCATCCGCCCTGAACTTCACGGTTCATGGGTCCCCATCTTACAGCGGCACTTCGGTCCTCATTAAAAAAAGCCCTTTATGCTCAGTGCATAAAGGGCTTTTTCGTGACTAGAGGTGGAGGAGTTAGCCAACAAGTCTAGTCGTCATTGGCAGGCTTGTTTAGCTTTTTAACATCTTTTATCACAGGCTTAGCTGAGCCATCGACCGTGGTATTTCTTTTGTAGACATTACCAAAAGGATTGGCGCCTTTAGGACCTGATTGACCACCGAAAGGGTTTGGACCGCCAAATGGATTGCCACCAGCACCGCCCATACCGCCAAATGGATTTTGTCCACCCATTTGTTTGGCCATCATTTCCATCATTTTTTGTTGGTTATTCATCACATAGTTATTGGCCATGTCTTTTAGTTTCTTCTGGACTGGTGGTAGTATCACCAATAATGCCAATAAGTCAGATAACAACCCAGGTATCAGTAATAAAATACCGCCGACAGCCATGGCTACCGTCTTAATAATGGTGTTCTCTGGTGGACGCATTGCAGGGTTCATCATGCCACCTGCCTTCATTTGCTGCGCCATAGGATTAAGGGTCGTCATACCTCGACGAATTAGGCTTATGCCAATCACAGCAGCGATGATAAACCAGATAAACACCCACCAGCCGCTAATGAACTGGGCAACCAGATACCACAGTAGCATTTCAATGATAAACCATACGATGGCTAAGCCAACTAACTGACCCATAATGTGTCGTCCTTTTTAAGTTGCTAATAATCTAAGTAATAAAAATTTTAAATGGCGAAAACAATCAAAATATAAATTTTGTATAGTGGTTAAGTATATGGGGATGGCTTGCTATACTATCAAATATGAAGCTTGTTTTGTTGCGCTTTAGCACAAAAAATCTCAAATAAAGTCAACAAGATGAGCGAAGAATAATTTTTATTTTTTGAGGATTAAAAATAATAATATGGCGATAATCATAGGTATTGACCCCGGCTCAAGAATGACCGGATATGGCATTATCCATCAAAAAGGCGATACCCTACGCTATCTTGATGCAGGCACCATTCGCACCGATACTAAGGAGATGCCAGAGCGCTTAAAGCGAATATTCCAAGGCCTGACCCGCATCACTCAGTACCATTTAAAATACTCAGATGAGCCCATCCACGCCGCAGTTGAACAGGTATTTATGGCCGAAAACCCCGACTCTGCCCTAAAACTTGGCCAAGCACGTGGCGCCGCTATTGCCGCCTTGGTCGCCTTGGATTTGGAGGTATCAGAATACACCGCACGTCAGATTAAGCAGTCGGTATGTGGCTATGGCGCCGCTGATAAGATACAAGTACAGGAGATGGTGTGCCGTATACTAAAACTTGATGTGACCCCTCAACAAGATGCAGCAGACGGTCTTGCTTGTGCGATTTGTCATGCTCACTCAAGCCACTCTATGAATAAGCTACTGATGAATAGCACACTACGTGGCCGCGGCACCTCTAAGAAGAAGGGCCGCTGGCGTTTAACTGAAGAGGATTTAGCAAGCTTAAAATAAAACATTTAAGGCGTATCAGCAATGCCGTAAGGCGTATCAGCAATGGCGCTCTCCACCACGGCATCTAACACATAAACAAACTGCTTGCCCTTAACATCGACAGGATCCACCACAAAGCGCTTGAGGCGTAGCACTGTGTTTACGGTGCTGTCATGGGTATAGCCCTCGATATCACCCACAAATAGCGACCATGACCCCTCCCCGGTCTTGATACCTTTATCATCGTAGATAACTGGACGTACTTTTAAGCAAGTTTTGGTGCTGCCATCAGGACAGGGCGGCTTATGGTGATCCACACGCCAAAATACAATATCAGGGTGTTGTTTATAGCGCGCTTCTGCCGTTTGAGCACCTTGCCATACTAAGCTGTGGCCATTGGCTGTGGTCTGAGTCAATAATGGCGCAGCATCTTTTTTATAACTCAACTGACTGCTACCCTGCATGAGCTGTGCCAGTAACCGCTCAGCATCATTAATCTTGGGCTCACACATCATCTCAGTGCTTGCAACCGTTGTGACCACCAGCATATTGCTATTGAGTGAGTAGCTGCCGCCCATGCGGTTACAACCAACGCCAAAACTAACCCAGCTATCGCCTGGCGACTGACCAAAGTCCAAGGCGACCTGTTGTTTAATATCATCAAGCACAGTAACAGGATGACCGCTGCCATCTTTCACACTAATTAGCTGCCAATGATAATAAGACAGATCGGTGTGCTTAAGGGTAGCGACTGCTGTGGTATCTGGCATCACAACTGCTGTGTCCTTGCTATCTTGACCAACCAGAAGCGTGCCTTGACAGCTGGTTAAAAGTAACGTACTGCTCAGTAACCCCAAGCTTAGCGCTGATGTTTTTAACATAGTCTATCCCTTAGATATCGCAACTCTTGAACCAATTATTTTTTTAGCCCAAATCGCTCATTCATATTTTTGTAAAAACGGGCAATGCCATCACCATGAGCGGTGGGATCGAACTTTAACAATCGGCCAAAGTCTAATCCTATATATAACACAATATCTGCATAACTTAGCTGGTTGCCCACCAGATAATCATGCTCGGTTAAGATATTGTCAAAATAAGGCAAGCTTTTTTCTGCGCGCGCAATAGACTTAGCAGCGAACTCAGGAACTTGATCGACTCGATGTGCTTTTGAGGGATGACTGTGCTGAAAAGCCAACATGAAGTTATATAGCACTTCAAATTCAGCAGCTCGGCGAATTGAACATACTTGCGCCCGCTGCACCACGTCATTACCCATCACTGAACGCTCACCGTATACCCTATCCATATACTCACAAATGGCCTGCGAATCATTTAGCACAGTGCCATCTTCTAGTACCAGTACCGGTAGCAGTTTAAGCGGGTTTATCTTGGCAAACTCTTCAGTCAGATGCTCGCCTTTGGCCATATCAATATCAATCACTTCGATATCATCAATGTCATCGATATCAATGCCTTTGGCTTGTAATAAAAGTACCACTTTGCGTGGATTTGGCGCTTTACGGGTTAAATATAATTTTTTCATCTCAAACTCCTTTTGAGTGGGGTTACTGCTTAGCTAAGGTGACTAAATCTTTGTTAATCATACCAAATTATAGCCAAAACACCATCACCATATTTATTATGCTGCTGGATTTATTTACTAAAAATTTGGCTCAAAAAAAGCCCCCACGGCTTAACGTCATGAGGGCTACAAAACTTGTTAGATACTTGTATCGACGTTTAAGTGCTTCTATTCACGCTCAGAGGCTCTTTTTAGCACTATAGACGAACTGCTTATTTGTTTGGCTGCGGCGTCGTACGTAAGTAAGGCTTAATTTCAGTAAAGCCTTTTGGATAGTCTTTTTCTGAGATATCTTGGGTTTTAATGCTTGGTGGGATGATAACGTCATCGCCATCTTTCCAGTCTACAGGCGTGGCCACATTATACGCATCGGTTAACTGTAGCGCGTCAATGGCACGTAAAATCTCATCAAAGTTACGGCCCACACTGGCAGGATAAGTTAATACAAGACGTACTTTCTTTTTGGGATCAATAATAAACACACTACGTACTGTGTGAGTGGTTGCTGCATTTGGATGAATCATGTCGTATAGCTCAGCAACTTTTTTATCTTCATCGCCAATAATTGGGAAGTTCAATGCGGTGCCTTGAGTCTCACCGATGTCGCTGGCCCACGCTTTATGATCTTCTACATTGTCTACAGAGATACAGATAGGCTTAACACCACGCTTTTGAAACTCACCATTTAACGCAGCAGCACGGCCTAATTCAGTGGTGCATACTGGCGTAAAGTCAGCAGGATGGGAGAAGAAAACCACCCAGTTATCACCTGCCCAATCATAAAAGTTAATATCACCATCAGTAGTGGGTGCATTGAAGTTTGGTGCATCATCGCCTAGACGTAAATGTGCCATAATCTAAATCCTTATTTATTGTTGGTTGGTTTGCTTCTGCGCCGCAGCGGTCTGTGCCACTGGACTACTGTGTTTATAGTAGCAAAACAAACCCGCTAAGACTATGCTAGATTGTAAAGCCAATATCGATATCGATATCCCATAATTGCAATAAGCCGCTTCTGCTAATCTTTAGTCTTGACCTCCTCCCCTCGCTAAACCGAGAAGATTGCGACAGCTAGACGATAAAAAAACCCGCCAGCGCACTGACGGGTAATCTTAATCCGTAATCAAACCAATTTTTAGCTGTTTATTAAGCCAAGCTCTTCTTGCTCAATACCGCCTCTACTTAGTGATTTGATTATTTTTCAATCCACTGACGGATTTTTTCACGCTCACTTGGTGTCGCTTGTAACCACAGCTGCATAAAGTTATCTAGCGTGTCAGTATTTTGCTGACTGCTGCTAACGGGCGTGCTTATAGGCGCGATAGCTGCCGAGTTTGAACTGGCTTGAGTGGTAGATGAGCTGTTAACAGCTGCAATGGCTTTTTGGTTTTCAACCTGCGCTGAATCACCACCACCAAAAATACTGCTTAAACCTGAAAACAGTCCATTTTGTTGTACTTGAGCTTTCGACTCAGCCAAGACAGTTGAGCCTTTCATAACCGCTAATGTAGGCGCTTTAGCGTATTTTTTGGCCTCTTCATATTCTTCTGGCTGACCTGGCATGGCCAAACGATAGGTCTGATTGTCTTGCAAATCAGCGGTTACTGTTATATTAGCCGAGCGTAAGTAATCATGATCATCACCGCGCAAGTTGTCATACAGACGTTCGTATTTGGCAGTAATGACATGCTTACCTGGCTGCAACACAAAGGTCTGCTGTAGTGGCTGAAATATGCTCGTATTGTACTGCTGACCGTTTAATACGGCTACCTTAATATTATCGTCCACTTTTAAAGTCACATCAGCATGAGCCAATGTCATTGACCCTATACCTAAAGCAGCCAGTGCAACTAGCGGTTTAACAAAAGCATTACTTCGACAGTCATTCATAAAAAGGCCTTAAAGTTTATAATTTAATAATAGAGGCAATAAGAGAGTCAAGACGGATACGGGGCAATGTTACGCCTTGGCTTTAATGGATGATTTTAACGGCAGCTTAGCCATTATGAAAGCTTTTATTGTACTAAGCTGTCAATAACCAGTCTAGGCTTAAAAATTAAAAGTCATATTGTCACGGTAAGCGCTGTTTTCTTCAGACTTAGATAAAAAGTCTTCTTGTGCTTCTTGATGAATATCCTCAAGCTCAGCCATTAAGGTATGTTCATCAATCATAGTAATCGCTTGGCTAATCACAGATTTTGAGACATAAGCACGGTTTAGATTAGAAAATAGCGGTTGAATTACGTTGAGCACATCGAGCATACCACCGATACGGTGTGGTCCCTCTTCTAATAAATGCTCTGTAATACGTGAATCAAACTGCCAGCCCCGCCTGCGCATAATTGACTCAAGCATGGCCTTCCTATCTGCTATATCGTGACCTTCAGGCACTCTAAAGGCTGGAGACTGAATGAGACGGGTCAATAAATCAGGCAACTCAAAAGGCAGCTCGGTCGCGGGGGTTTTGGCCGCAAAAATAAGCTGACCACGTCCCTCTCGACTACGATTAATCAAGTGAAAGATGGCCTCTTGCCACTCACGGCTGTCTTTAATTGCCTCCAAATCATCAATGGCAACCAAATCAAAGCTCTCTAATGAAGCTAATACCGCCACATCAGTATGTAGCAGCTCTTTTAAAGACAGACAGATTGCCGACTTATCCATCTCCATATAAGACTCACAAATGGCCGACAATAAATGGGTTTTACCAGTAGCAGCACTGCCAAAGATATACATCTGCCCGATCAAACCCACATGCATCTGACGCACAGCATCTATTAAAGTCGACCAACCCGGGCCAGCAAAATCACTTAGGCTAGCATCTTTCCTTACTTCTAGATTTAAACTTAATTGATTTGTCATCAGGCTAGTATCTCGGCTCGATATCACTTTATAACGCTTATTTATACCACAATTTTCTTAACAATAATATGGCATTAGTTGCCAATAAGCCAGTGAAGCGTAACAAACCGCTGATACACACAGCGGCTTGGGATAAAAAACAGCTTGTTAAGTGAGCTTGAGTGCTCTAAATGGACTTATTTAAACAGCTTATACTGTTTACGACCTTTGTAAAAATCAGTCTGTTTATACGCCTCATAACCATGATGGAATAACACATTTAAGATGGCAGAGACTGGCAATGCAATCAGCATACCCACAAAGCCCATTAAACTTGCACCTGCCAATACCGCAAAAATCACCCAAAGCGGTGACAGGCCAATTTTATCACCCAACAGCAGCGGCTGTAATACATAACCCTCTACCGCTTGCCCCACCATAAAGGCGCCCGCAATTAGGCCAAGATGCACCCAATCCATCCCAAACTGGAATAAGCCGGCGATGATAGCGGCGATAAAGCCAAGCCCAAAACCTAAATAAGGCACAAAGCTTGCGATACCAGCCACCATACCGATAATCAGACCCAAATCCAGTCCTATCAGCTGCAGCTGTACAGCATAGACCACACCCAGCAAAATCATAACCAGCAGTTGACCCTTAATAAAGGCCATTAACGCATCATCACAATCATGCACGATTTCAATAATTTTAGGGGCACTGGCTTTTGGTAAGGCTTTTTTCCAAGTCTGTAAGCGCTGATTCCAGTTAAATAAGAAATAAAAGGTCAAAATAGGCACTAAGACCACCAAACCGGTGCTATTAATCACTGCCAGACCTGAATTTAATACCTGCATAAAAAAGGACTGCGCATCCGCCACATTATAGTTCTTATTTAGGTAATCAAGCGCCGTCTCAGAGACAATATGACTCTCTAACGGCGGCAAATGAAATTGACTGTTGTTATTCACCCACACTCGAATATCACTGTTATACCACTCCACAACACGTGGTAAATACTCCCAAGCAGACTGAAGCTGTTCCCACAAAGTCGGCAGCAACCACCATAACAACGCACCAAAACCCACAATAATCGCTGTATACACGAAAATAATCGCCAGCCAGCGTGGCATAAAGCGCGCCATACGTGTCACGACAGGGTTAAACAAATAAGCAAGAATAAACGCACATAAAAACGGCACAATTACCGGAATGAGCAAATACAATAATCCCAAACCAATAACCATTGCCACGACTATAAATAATCGCCTAAAAAACGGATCTACTCTTGCAACCTGCATAATTTTTCTTCTCTTAATCAAGGGGCAGCCTAGGGATAACCAACTGGTTAACGCATAACACGTGCAAAAGTATAATCACCCCCTACCTGCCGCAACTATTCACGATAAACTTGACTCTATGGCCCAGATACAATGTTAAATTAACTGTATATTAATCTTAAAGCGAGTAATGATTAACTAGATTTTGGTCATTTTTTGTTTTTAATCACAATTAGGGGCTGTTAAATTTTGCCAGCCTTGCGTTTTTGCGTATAATGCCACCAGGTAATTGGTATTTGTCAAAATGCGCTGAGCAGATTGGTTAAACTGGTTATCCTACCTTCATATTTTTTTTATTCATACATTCGCTTATTAAGGTCTGCTGCTACCATGAGCCATCCAAATTCTAATGCATCTGCTAACTCATCCACTCAAGATAAGCCCACTTCACTGAGCTACAAAGACGCTGGTGTAGATATTGATGCAGGTGATGCCCTTGTACAACGCATTAAATCTGTTGCCAAGTCAACCACTCGCCCAGAAGTTGTCGGCGGTTTGGGTGGTTTTGGCGCACTGTGCCGTATCCCTACAGGCTATAAGTCACCTTTATTGGTGTCAGGCACAGATGGTGTGGGCACCAAGCTTAAGCTTGCCCTGCAATTAAATCGTCATGACACCATAGGTATCGACTTGGTGGCCATGTGTGTTAATGACCTATTGGTATGCGGTGCTGAGCCTTTATTCTTCTTAGACTACTATGCCACAGGTAAGCTTGACGTGGACACTGCCGCGTCTGTGGTAGGCGGTATTGGTGAAGGCTGCAAACAGTCAAACTGTGCACTCATCGGTGGCGAGACGGCTGAAATGCCAGGCATGTATCAAGACGAAGATTACGACTTGGCCGGTTTTTGTGTTGGCGTGGTAGAAGAGTCTGAGGTAATCACAGGAGATAACGTAGCAGCGGGCGATGTGATGATCGGTATTGCTTCAAGCGGTGCGCACTCAAATGGCTACTCACTCATTCGTAAAGTCATTGAAGTCAGCGGTGTGGATATCGAAAACACCGATGAGACTTTAGACGGTAAGCCACTGGCTGACGCTCTGATGGCACCTACCAAAATCTATGTAAAATCTATCCAAGCACTACAAAAAGCACTGGGTAATAGTAAACTACATGCGATGTCACATATCACTGGTGGCGGCTTTACAGAGAACTTGCCTCGCGTACTGCCAGAGGCATTAGCCGCAAAAATCGATACTCAAAGCTGGCAGATGCCTGAGCTATTTAACTGGCTACAACAACATGGCAATATCGAGCAATCTGAGATGTACCGCACCTTTAACTGCGGCGTAGGCTTCGTGGTCGTTGTACCTGCAGATGTGGCCAATCAAGCCGTTGATATTTTAAATGACGCTGGCGAGAAAGCCTTTATCTTTGGTGACATCATCGAGCGTACAGATGATGCTGTGGTTTACGCCTAATATGTCGGTATCTACTGTATCTACCAACCCCTTAAAAGTCGCCGTCTTAGTCTCAGGCAGTGGCAGCAATCTGCAAGTCCTGATTGATGCCATGCAGGCCGGTAGTTTGCCCATCGAGATTGTCGGTGTCATTAGTAATGTCAAAGACGCTTATGCAGTGACCCGTGCACAGCAAGTGGGGATCGCCACAGCGGTATTCTCACACATTACTGAAGGTGAGAATGCCGGCAAGCGCATGGGTATTAAAACTTTTGAGCGTCATGCCAGCGCCCAGCTTAACGATTGGCAACCAGACTTAGTGGTACTGGCAGGCTTTATGCGTGTGTTAAGCGATGACTTCATTAGTAGCTCGCCTGCTCCTATGATTAATCTACACCCCTCTTTACTACCTAAGTATAAGGGTTTAGATACCCATCAGCGGGTCTTACAATCAAGCGATGTCCATCATGGATGCAGCGTTCATGTGGTAACGGCTGAATTGGATGCGGGTCAAGTATTGACTCAAGCCATGCTGGCTGTGGATCACAGTGAGTCAGCTCAAGCGCTACAAGCCCGTGTACAAAAGCTTGAGCATCAAGTCTTGCCTTGGACCATATTACTGATTGCCCATGGGGTGTTAGACATTAAGGCCATCAATGAGCAAACAGCAGCAACCGCTTATTTGCCTGAACTGCCCTTAAAGCTTTGGCTAGACAGCTAATACCAAACCCAACAATTAAAGTTGCGCCCAAGCACGAGCAGTTAACGACCGAATTCTTTGTGGCTGTTTAAGCAAATTATTCCAAGCCAAGCAAGCGGCATCGACAATAGCCTCATAACTGTC
>NZ_CAJHBH010000044.1:0-24997 GCF_904846585.1 Psychrobacter sp. H7-1 | reverse complement strand
CCATTCTTCTTGGTGTGTTTATCATGACAAAAAGGGCAGTTTTTTGATTCATGGCTTTGATTCCTTGCAAATATAGACAGTATATAGCGTTAGACACTACGCCAGCATGAATAATGTCCATTACACCTATTTAGATAATTATTGTATAGGCTTTTTCATGTTCAAATAAGCCCAAGTTCGATGCATGTATATCGCACCAATCACGAACAGAATACGTATGGTAAGTACACCATGAAGTACACTGTGGCTATCTCAGTAGGTTAAAAGATTTATACCATTAGCCTACAGCCTAAAGTTCAAGTCCTCACTAGGGACTTAAATCTTCGCTAAGTACACTAAGACTATCTTATTCAAACCATTGTTGCTATTAGCTTAACTTATACCATATTTAAAATAGCATTTTAGTACAAACTTTTAAGCTCAGCTCATCAGTAATTTGCGGTTAACTTGATTGTCCCGTATAATACCACTCACTTTATCAACCCAAGCCATGACACACGTGTGTATTTGGCCACAACCTACGGAGGAATCAGTATGTATTTGTTGCAAAAAACTGTGTTACAGATGACGCAAAACACAATGAGTGATGACCTCGGTAAGGTTGTTGTTAGCTTGAGCTAAGCTTATCCTACCTCGATCATTTCTCTAGACCAATCACTGGTCACATCCAATTTGCATTGTCTTAACTCATTGACCTTAGGTTAATGGGCTTTTTGCGTCTGTCATTTAGCACAGTCTCCCCCTCTATATTGTGACTTACGTGACGCAAAGCACAGTATTTAATATTTAGAGGCGACTGGGTGTATTTTGTGAAGCCTCTGGAACTACCGTACAGCAAGCGAACAAATAATACCCAGTCGCGATAACGCTTAATACAAAAAACATATTCAAAACGAATAAGTTTGGTTGAACAAGTCTATGGTTCTAAACCGCTTATTCGACTAAAAATAAAGGTAATAACAAAATGGGCATACAGCTAATTTTGAATGAAAACAGTAAAAAGGGTGTACCCGTTAAGGTATATATCCAAGATATCGCACAAGAGGCGATACAGCAATTACGTAATATGGCGCAGCTAGAATTTGTGCATTCGCACATCGCAGTGATGCCAGATGTACACGTGGGCAAAGGCGCAACGGTGGGCAGCGTGATTCCGACCAAATCCGCCATTATCCCTGCAGCAGTTGGGGTGGATATCGGCTGTGGTATGAATGCGGTGCGTACCTCGCTAACAGCCAGTGATTTGCCAGACAGTCTAAGAGCGGTGCGCTCAGCGATTGAGAAGCAAGTGCCGGTTGGCTTTAATATGCACAATCAAATCACAGCCAAAGCCTCAACCCTTGATCCGCTCGGCAAGCGATTAAAGCCGATTACCGATAAGCACCCGGGATTGCTTAAAATGCTCAAAGGTTTTGAGCGTACTTGGGCCAAACAGCTGGGTACGCTTGGTGGCGGTAACCACTTTATCGAGATATGTCTTGATGAAAACAACGATGTGTGGGTGATGTTGCACTCGGGTAGCCGTGGTATTGGTAACTGTATCGGCCGCTACTTTATTAATTTGGCCAAAAAAGAGCATCAATCACGCTTTGGTCATGTGCCTGGCAAAGATTTGTCCTATTTTGCTGAAGGTTCAAGCAGCTTTGATGATTATGTCGAAGCGGTGCAGTGGGCACAGGATTATGCGGTGCAAAACCGTAAAGAGATGATGCGCTTGGTGTTAAATGCGATGCAGTCGAAGCAGGCAGGATTACCGCCCTTTACCCTGACCAAAGAAGCCATCAACTGTCACCACAACTATGTGGAACAAGAGACGCATTTTGGCGAAAACGTCTATGTCACTCGCAAAGGCGCTATCAGTGCTTACGAGGGTGAGCTGGGTATTATTCCAGGTTCTATGGGTGCTAAGTCGTTTATTGTGCGAGGTCTTGGCAATGAAGAGTCGTTTTGCTCATGCTCACATGGGGCAGGGCGTAAGATGAGCCGAACCAAAGCATCTAAAACCTTTAGCGTTGAGGAGCTCAAAGCACAAACTGCAGGCGTCGAGTGCAAAAAAGACAAAAGCGTACTCGATGAAATCCCGGGTGCGGACAAAGACATCGATGAGGTAATGGATAACCAAAAAGATTTGGTTGAGGTGGTGCATACTTTAAAACAGGTGCTGTGTGTGAAGGGATAGTTATTTGGACTATTTCATCCTGCTACGTTGTCAATCTCGCTTGAAGTACTCAGCGTACATCAGCACTCGATTTCCTCGTAGCAGAATAAAATAGTAGCAAATAACCCTCTATAAAAAGGAGCAGGCAGTCCCTCTCTTTACAAAAAGGAAGTTAGGAGGGGTTAAAGGCTTTTTTTAAGTTAGTCAGCAAAAGTAAGCAAAATAGGTCGCTCAACATATTAAGGAGAATAAAAATGTCATCAATTAAAAAACCAAATAACCAATTAAACAATCAGCCAAATAAAAAACTAGAAAAATTAGGACAAAACTATGAGCTTAAAACAAACATTAAAGCTGGCTAAACAGCTAGAAAATCAATCCAAAAAGAGTGATAGTAGCTCTGATAATACGGTAAACCTCAGCGCTCTAAAAGATGCAACCAAACCTCGTAATCATATTGCGTTTAACCCGCTACTTAAAAAAGGCGGCGTGCATGAAAAAGACAACATCGAAGCAGTACGTAAGAAAAAACGCCGTGAGACCAAGAAAATTCTGCGTCAAAAGGATTGGCTGTCAGAAATATAAAGGGGTTGATTGCTACTATTTCAAAGTACTGGATTTATTTCAATGTACTAGATTCCACAAATGCTCATCCTAACTGGATGGGCATTTTTATTGGTAAACAAAACTTCACATTGCGCCAATCAAACCGCATACATGCTAAGCCTTTAAATTTATTAAAATAACCGCCATTAATAGCAGGTCAATGTTAATTACCGCTTATTTATACGACTAAAATCGGCGCCAACTAAGGAGTCTCATGAGCCTATTTTTCGAAAAACTCGTCAATCCATTTCCCAAAATTGATAATCAAACCCCGCCAAATACCTTGTGGGGCTTTATTCGTTATCATAATCAGGGGTATGGCTGGGTATTTCTTGCATTAGGTGTATTAGAGGCACTGTCGGCAATGAGTGAAATTGCCATTTATGCCTTTATGGGGCAATTGGTTGATTTGCTCAGTGAGCATGACAAAGCGACCTTTTTGCAAAGCGAGATGCCAACCTTATTGGGTTATTCAGCCTTGCTACTCATAGCCATGCCACTCATTAACTATTTGCGCACCTCGCTTAGAAGCCGTACTTTAAATGGTAACCTGCCAACGAGTGTGCGCTGGCGCTCGCACCGCTACTTGCTCAATCAAGGCATGTCGTTCTTCCAAGATGAGTTTGCAGGGCGGGCGGCGACCAAGGTGATGCAAAGCAGTATGGCGGTGCGTGAAGTGACCTTGATTTCAGTCTCGGTGATGGTTTATGTACTGGTTTATTTCGGCAGTATGCTATACGTATTAACCAACCTAAATACCTGGTTTTTGGTACCTATGCTGGTGTGGCTGGGTATTTATACCGCGCTGCAATTTTATTTTAATCCTAAAGTGCGTCAGTACTCGCAAGCGCAGTCTGATGCCCGCTCGACCATGACTGGCCGTATTGTGGATGCCTATACCAATATTAATACGGTCAAGCTGTTTGCCCATACCGACAGCGAAGCAGAATACGCGCGCGACAGTATGGATACCTATTTGCAGACGGTGTATAAGCAAATGGGCACGTTATCAACCTTGATGATAACCATGACAATTTTGAACTATATCCTTATCTTTGCGACCAGTGCGCTCAGTATCTATCTGTGGCTGCATGACTTGGTTGGCCTTGGTGCGATTGCGGTTGCGGTCTCGATGGCACTAAGACTTTTAGGCATGTCACGCTGGGTGATGTTTGAGCTGACTGACTTGTTTGAAAGCTTAGGGACAGTGCGTGATGGTATGAGTTTACTCACCAAACCCTTGACCCTAACCGATAAAGCAGATGCTCAGCCGTTAGCGGTACAAGGCGCACAAGTTGATTTTAATAACGTCCGATTTAGCTATCACAGAGCAGGTATTAATGATGGCGACAGTGAGGCCGATAAAGAGTTAAGCATATTCAAAGATTTGGATTTGCATATCAAGCCAGGTGAGCGTATTGGTCTGGTCGGTCGCTCGGGTGCGGGCAAGTCAACCTTGGTGAATTTGCTACTGCGGTTTTATGATGTGCAAGGCGGTAGCATTTGTATCGACGGGCAGGATATCAGCAAAGTGGCGCAAGAAAGCTTGCGCGAGCACATTGCGATGGTGACGCAAGATACCTCGCTATTGCACCGCACCGTACGTGAAAACATCATCTATGGTAAGCCTGATGCCACAGAGGAAGAGCTACAGCACGCTATTAAACAAGCCAATGCCGATGAGTTTATTGATTCATTGGTAGATTTAAAAGGCAATACGGGGCTGGATGCGCAAGTGGGTGAGCGCGGGGTGAAATTATCAGGTGGTCAACGTCAGCGTATCGCCATTGCCCGTGTGCTATTAAAAGATGCGCCGATTTTAATTCTGGATGAAGCAACCTCAGCACTTGATAGTGAGGTGGAGGCGGCGATTCAAGAGAGCTTGGATAATCTGATGCAAAATAAAACAGTGATTGCCATTGCCCATAGACTATCGACTATTGCATCGATGGATAGACTGGTAGTGATGGATCAAGGGCGCATTATCGAGCAGGGCACGCACCAAGAGCTGCTTGCAAAACAGGGTGTTTATGCCAGTCTGTGGGAGCGTCAAACCGGTGGGTTTTTAACCGATGAGTAAAGAGGCTGACTGACGGCGAGTAAGTGATGAGTGCAAAGCGCGCACAAGCTTGGTATGACAGGTTACCCCAGCGTCAGACGTGCATCTTAAAGTGCCATCTAAGTGCGTGTATCATCGATGGGTATTGCCAAGACCCTGTAAATCCTGCTATAACACTTTGGTGTCATTGCTCTTCAATTTTTAAATCTAAGGATAATCTATGCCAAGCGTTAATCAGTATTTTGACAACAAAGTCACCTCCATTGCTTTTCAAACCGAGACCAAGCCTGCCACTGTCGGCGTGATGGAAATCGGTGAGTATGAGTTTGGTACCAGCGAGTTTGAAACCATGACAGTCGTCAGCGGTGCATTAACCGTGAAGCTGCCAGGCTCAGATGAGTTTGTGACTTATGATGCCGGTCAAAGCTTTACCATTGATGCCAATCAGAAGTTTCAGGTAAAAGTTGTGGTTGAGAGTGCTTATCTGTGTACTTATGGCAAATAAGAAGCCGCGGTAACTAAAGATAAAAAAAGATAAAAATAGCAAAGCAGCAGACCTAAGTTTGCTGCTTTTTTGTTTGGTATGTATCAGGTATATTCACTGCTTTGTATTAATGATACATTTTGTATTGAAATAAAAAGGCAAATCGGTTAATAATAGACAGGTTAATAGGATGTTAACTTAACTCTTATCCCCCAGCGCCCAATATAGGGCATGCTAGAAGATGCTAAAGGAATAGCGACATGTCACTTACTACCCCCACATCACTGAACTCTATCAGTTACGCTGAGTTTTATCAGCAGTTTGACCAACAAGACCTACTAAAACAAATATTCCAAGATCATCCTGAGGACGCGCTGAATGCTTATTTGGCATGCTGCGGCAGGCATGTGCGTAATGGCTTAGGTGATAAAGTGGCCTTGGTACATGAAGATACTAAGCAAAAAATTACTCAGCTTAGCTTCAATGAGCTAGATCAAAGAAGCGCCCAAGTGGCCAACTTGCTCAAAGCCTATGGCGTCAAAGCTGGTGATAGAGTAGCGACCATGCTACCGCGCACCCCAGAGCTGCTTATTGTGGTGTTGGCCACCTGGCGTGTCGGGGCAATTTATCAGCCTCTATTCACCGCCTTTGGGGTGGAGTCTATCGCTTATCGACTCGATAAAGCGGACACCAAGGTGGTATTTACCAATTTGGACAACCGCTCAAAATTTGATGAGATTGAAAACTTGCCTACGATGGTTTTGGTTGAAGCGCAAGCCGCCGCGGATGCTAGTGGTTACAGCGATGATATCTTTGCCAAAGCCGAGCAGTATTCTGAGGTGTGTGAGCCGGTACTACTGACCCCCGATGCGCCATTTTTACAAATGTTTACCTCAGGTACTGTGGGCAAGTCAAAAGGCGTTAGTGTGCCTTTGGCCGCTTTGCCCACTTTTTATCTGTACATGCGCTATGCCATTGACCTGCAACAAACAGATCACTACTGGAACATGGCCGATCCTGGCTGGGCTTATGGCTTGTATTATGCCATTACCGGTCCGTTATTGATGGGCATTACCACTTACTTTAATGAGATGGGTTTTGATGCCCAGAACACCCTTGATTTCCTAGTCCGACATAAAATTAGCAACATAGCTTCCTCGCCAACTGCATTTAGAATGATGAAATCCAGTGGGGTCTTTGAAGGTGTGGCGGACCAATTGTCGTTACGTGTGGCCAATTCAGCAGGTGAGACACTCAATACCGAAGTGGTGGGCTGGGTGAGCGAAAACCTAGGCTGCAAGGTCTGCGATCAATATGGTCAGACTGAGACGGGTATGACCTGCTGCATGCATCATGCGTTGCAGCATGAGGCGCCCACAGGCAGCATGGGAATGCCACTACCAGGACATAAACTGGTGGTATTAGATGCCGATATGCAACCGGTAGAAGATGGGGTGCAAGGGCAATTGGCAGTGGTGGTTAGTCAGTCGCCAGCCTTTTATTTTAATGGCTACAGCTGGAATGAAAAACAGGCCTTTTTCGATGACTATTATTTGACTGGTGATGTGGTTGAGCGTCATCAAGATGGCACGTTCTGGTTTGCCGGTCGTGATGATGATATTATCATTACCGCAGGCTACCGCATTGGGCCCACCGATGTGGAAAACTGTGTGATGGAGCACGAAGCTGTGGCAGAATCGGCTGCTGTGGGAGTTCCGGATGAGATGCGTGGCCATGTCATCAAATCTTATGTGGTGTTAAAAGAGGGCATTGATGGCTCAGAAGATTTGGTCAATCAAATAAAGTCTTTGGTACAAAAGCGGCTGTCAGCTCATGCTTATCCGCGTTATGTGGAGTTTGTGACGGCATTGCCGAAAACACCCAGTGGCAAAATACAGCGTTTTTTATTGCGTCAATCAAATTGATAAATATGACTAAACCTGTTTAAATAAATGCTAAAGTTGTTTGACTGTTTGTTCGAGTAATAACTCATAATTTAACCATAAAAAAGGATTTTAAATGAAGATTGCATCACAAGCTTTTATCGTAACCGGCGGCGCTTCAGGATTGGGTGCGGCCACCACACGTGAATTGGTACAACGCGGTGCCAAAGTGGTTGTTGCAGATCTAAATGCACAAGCCGGTGAGGCACTGGTTAGCGAGCTTGGTGACAGTGTGCGCTTTGTGGCCTGTGATATTACAAAAAGTGAAGATGTGGAGCATGCCGTACAGACTGCCGAAAAAGAGTTTGGCGGGCTAGCTGGCAGTATCAACTGTGCTGGTATCGCGATCGTTCAAAAGCTGCTTGATCGTGATAACAACCCAGCTGACCTTGAGCAGTTTAACAAAGGGGTTCAGGTCAATTTGATCGGTAGCTTTAATGTGGCGCGCTTAGTGGCAGCAAGTATTGCCAAACGTGTGGCGGCCAGCGGCGGTCCTAACAATGAAGATCAAGGTATTATTATCAATACCGCATCTATCGCCGCCTTTGATGGCCAAGTGGGACAAGCCAGCTATGCCTCCTCAAAATCTGGGGTAGTGGGCTTGACCCTGCCTTTGGCACGTGAGCTGACTCGCCATGGTATTCGTGTGATGACCATTGCACCAGGTATTTTTGAAACCCCCATGATGGCAGGTTTACCAGAAAAGGCGCAAGAGCAGCTTAAAGCAAGCGTACCTTATCCCAAACGTTTGGGCATGCCTGCAGAGTACGCCAATTTGGTCGCTCATATTATTGAAAATGCCTACCTTAACGGTGAGGTAATTCGTCTTGATGGTGCCATTCGTATGACCTAATAGGCGATGATAATGAGCGTCTAAAATTAGCCCAGTGTCGATAATAAGCTGTCTTCTTAACCGAAGGCGGCTTTTTTTGTGTGTTAAGGGGTTCACTTACACCAAGTAACAGATTCACTGCCGCCAGCTACTGTTTTAAGCGGCTTGTGCTATTTAAAATGGTAGTCGCTTTTTATAACTTATAACTTATAGCTTTATAATCTGACAGGAGTTGTATATGTCCGCTACGCCGTCCTTGTAACCGCCAAAAGCTGATACAGTGAAACAGGCCACTCAACCAAAACACAAGCAGCCAGACTCTGACTTGCGTCATGATTATGAAGCGCTGGCCAAGCAGGCGGCGTTACGTTATGTCAGTGATGAGCAGCCTGGCTTCACTCGCAAACGCTGGGGCAAAGGCTTTACTTATAAAGATGCGCTGGGCAATACGGTAAAAGACCCATCACTACGCAGCCGTTTTGATGCTTTGGCCATCCCGCCCATGTGGTCTGAGGTGTGGATTTGTGAGTATGAGGATGGGCACCTGCAATGTACAGGCCGTGACGAGAAAGGTCGTAAGCAGTATTTATATCACGAGCAGTGGAATCAGATACGCGATATGGCCAAGTTTGATGCGGTAATGGGATTTGGTAACGTGCTGCCTAAGCTGCGCGCACAAGTTGAGCAAGATCTTGCGGCGCCAGCGCTTAGCCGTGCTAACGTATTGGCGGCGGTAGTAAAACTACTTGAAACCACCTTAATTCGTATCGGCAATGACCGCTATGCTAAGCAAAACAACAGCTATGGTCTGAGCACTTTGCGCAGCCGTCATGTCACTGAGACTGAGGAGGGGCTTGCTTTTGACTTTGTCGGAAAAAGCTCTAAAGCGCATCATATTGAGCTACAAGATGAGCGTTTAGTTGACATTGTTCAGGCGTGTTCTGATTTACCAGGCTATCGTATTTTTAAATATATCGATGAAGCTGGTGAGAAGCAGGTGGTCGAGAGCGGTGATATCAATGAGTATCTGCGCACCCATACTGGTTATGAGTATAGCGCTAAAGACTTCCGCACTTGGATGGCGACGGTGCTGGCGGCCGCTTATCTATATGAGTATGCCGATGATGAGGTGCTGGCAAGTGAGCCTGACAGTAAGCTGCGTCAGCAATTGGTGGTTGATATGGTTAAAGAGGTGGCGCGTAATTTGGGCAATACGCCAAGTGTCTCGCGCCCCTCTTATATTCATCCCAAAATTATTGAGCGCTTTTTACAAGACAGCTTTATGGACGCTTATAAGCAGGGGCGGCGTGGCCGTAGCAAAAAATATCAATCGCTTGATGAAAAAGCAGTGTTGGCATTGTTAACCACAAACGAGTAATCTATCTCACTTTAATCTTGAATAGTTAGGCGTTTATAGATCAGCGCAGTACATCTTCTTTTAATGGCATTAATTTTTTAGACACTCGACCATGACTCGCTTTATTTTTGTCCCTGCGACATCGACTTCCACGTATCCGGCTTTAAGCGAAGAGCTTGAGGCGGCATCTGTGTGGCTACAGACCGTGTCGGCGGGCGACTGGGCTTGGCTTGGGGTCTCTATTCATATCACCCTAACGGTGTTTATGATCGTGCGTATCTTATCTACTCAGCGCAATAATGGGATTGCCATTGCGTGGTTGGTATTGTTATTTGCCATCCCTTTTTTGAGTATTATTGCTTATGTCTTGGTGGGTGAACCCTATTTGGGCAAAAGCTATAAATCACGTAACTCACAAGCCCAAAAAATGCTAAAGGCTGTCGCCAAACGTGAAGCGATTCAGTTGGCCAAAGTCGATGATACCTTGCCGCAGCGCTATCAAGGAGTCAGTCGTATTGGTACTTTTGATACTGGATTTGGGGTGTATGATAAGCACAAGATGCAGCTACTGACCTCAGCACAGGCCACGTTTGAGTCGCTAATTTCTGATATTAATCATGCCACCACCTTAATTTTGATGGAGTTTTATATCATTTATCCCAAAGGCCGGGTCCAAGAGGTCTTTGAGGCTTTAATTGCCGCAGCACAAAGAGGCGTGGAGTGTCAGATATTAGCAGATAGTGTGGGCAGTTTTAGCTTCTTTACTGATGACTGGCATAAGCGGCTAACGCAAGCAGGTGTGACCATCCATCAGTCGCTGCCAGTGGGGTTATTTAAGACCTTATTTAAACGTACGGACCTACGCAATCACCGCAAGATTGTGGTTATAGATGATGATATTGGCTATACCGGTAGCTTCAACTTGGTTGATCCTGAGTTTTTTAAACAAGACAAGGCGGTAGGTCAGTGGATTGACTTAATTATGCGCATTGAAAGTGAGAAACCGGTAAGTGTGGTGACCGCTTTGGCCGCAGTGAATGTGACTGATATTGGTGCTGAGAGCCTAACTAATTTAAAAGAGCTTGGCTTGCGCATTGATAACAATATTAATATTTATACACGCAAACTGTATCGTCCCAAGCCGGCCATTAATGATATAAATGATAAGGCATCGGGTTATCTATCGCGGCAAATCGCCTCTTTTAACTTAAGTGATGAATATGGTCATGACTTTAAGGCCTCTGATCAAAAAGTACAGGAGGGGGCAGACGAGAGGTTGCCGCAGAAGCTGGCAGGCTATATGCAGCAAATTGCCAACTTGCCAGCAATAGATAATGTCATGGCGCAGCTCATTCCTTCAGCGCCGCGCATTACAGAGCATGTGATTTATAACACCTTATTGACTGTGTTTCACCGCGCAGATCGACGCATTCAAATTACCACCCCCTATTTTGTCCCTGATGAGGCGCTGTTAGCGGCATTAACTACCGCGGCAAAACGAGGCGTGGAGGTGACCTTAATTTTACCCAAAAAGGTCGACTCGTTTTTTGTGCAGCATGCCTCACAAGCGTCGTACTCTATTTTGATGGAGGCTGGGGTTAATATTGCCTTATTTAATGGCGGTTTGTTGCATGCAAAGACGGTGGTGATTGATGATGACTACTGCTTATTTGGCACCGTCAATATGGACATGCGCAGCTTTTATCTGAATATGGAGATTAGCTTAGCGCTTTATACCCCAAGTATTGTGGCACAAGTGGTGCGCTGCCAGCAGGCGTATTTGACCCAGTGTGAGATGCTGGATCTGGCACACTGGGAGAGCCGGCCGACTTATAAGCGTTTATTTGATTCGGGCATACGTTTGTTTAGCCCGTTATTGTAGATATATTATTGATAGCAATCGCTATTTTAAACATTTTAAATGGGGTAAAATAACGCCTATTTTTTCCGCCATTGGTTTTATTTCTTTTTATAAGGTGATATTGGGTCGATCATGCCAGACAAAAATGCCACAACCTCCTCTGAACCACCCTCCGCCTTAAACGCAACTACTGGCCAAAATGGCCAGGCCTTATCGCCGCCTTGGTATTATACTTTAGTGATAAAGCTGTTAAAGCCGCTGTATAGGATAGCACTGTGGCGTCGGCATAATAAAGCCAATAAGACAGGTTTACCTGTGGCTGATTACAAAAGCGAGATTGATGCTCGATATGGCCGCCGCTACCCGCTGCCGCCGCGTTTGGCCACTGCCACAGAGGTCAGTGAGCGCACTTCGGCCTTTTATAACACTCTGATTTGGTGTCATGCCGTGTCACTGGGTGAGACCAATACCATTGCGCCTATGCTCAAGCAGATGCTCAAACAAGGCGCAAGGCTATGGATTACCAATACCACACAGACTGGATTTGCCCGCACTGAGGCCTTGTTTGCTGAAGCAATAGCTGCCGGTCAAGTGGTGCACACTTTTGTGCCAGTAGATGACAAGGCTGTGATCCAAAAGTTTGTGGATAATGCCAAGCCAGATTTGGCCATGTTCGTTGAGACTGAGCTGTGGGCCAATATTTTAGCGGTTCTTAAGCAATCTAATATACCGTCAGTCTTAGTCAATGCCCGCTTATCCCAAAAATCTTATGACAACTATGCCAAACATGCTGCCGTTAGTAAGGGCATGGTCCACAATTTAACTATGATTATCGCGCAAGATGCCGACTCCGCTAAGCGCTTTCGTTATCTGGGCACTGACGTTGTTAAAATCCGCCGTGCCAACTCCTTAAAATGGTCGACCGGCTCCATGCAGCCAAAACCGCTAGATCAACTGCGCAGTGAATTTGCCGCAAATACTCAGGCTCTACAGCGGCCGATTTGGGTAGCCGGCAGTACGCATGATGGCGAGGAGACTGCCGTGCTTAATGCCCATAAGCAGCTATTGACTCAGCCGCATATGGCGAACGCTTTACTTATCTTAGTGCCGCGCCATCCTGAGCGCTTTGATGCCGTGGCTGAGCTGATTGAACAGACTGGACTTAACTACCGCAGGCGCAGTGAGCAGCAACTGATTGATGCCGATACTCAAGTGTATTTGGCTGATACCATGGGGGAGCTGGGTGACTGTTATGAGCTGTCTGATGTGGCCTTGGTTGGTGGCTCTTTGGTCAATATCGGTGGTCATAATCCGATTGAAGCGGCCAGTCTGGCTAAGCCTATCATCATGGGGCCTTATACCCAGTCGTGTCATGAATTGGTGAGTGAGTTGAGCGCAGCTGGCGCCCTAGTGGTGGTAGACGCCGCTGAAGGCCATGCCCAAAAGCGCAGTAATAAACAATCAGCGACTAAAGGCAGCGATGGGGGGCAAACACCGGCGCCGCAATCGACGCTGCTGCAAGCTGTGCTTCAGTGGCTAGCCTATCCTGAGCAAGCACAGCGGGCCGGCAAACTAGGCGCGCAGCTGGTGGCCAAAAAAAGCGATGCCATGCAAAAGCAGCTAGCTATGATAGAGAGCTTATTGATTAAAAAGCAAATTGCCTTATCTGCTAAGCCAGATCCTAAACAAGAGCCGCTGGACCTTGATTACTTTAAAGTACGTACCCGCAGCGATAGCAGCGATATGGACAGTGGCGAGCTATGAACCTAATTTTATTAGATCAAGCGGAGCCATCTAGCGCTCAGACTGTACTTTGTGATCCGGCTCAAATTCAGCACATACACCAAGTGCTACAGCTGGGTGTTGGTGATCACTTAAAGGTGGGGCAAAAGCACGGAAATATAGGGACAGCTGTCATTAGCGAGATGCGCTCTGAGCAGATAATATTGACTGATATGGTGTTAACGACTGCGCCGCCGGCCAAGCTGGATTTGACTGTCATACTGGCGCTACCTCGGCCCAAAGTCTTGCGCCGCCTGATTATGGATATGACGGCTATTGGTGTGCGAGATATTGTGCTGGTAAACAGCTATCGCACCGATAAAAGTTACTGGCAAAGCCCGATGTTAACTCGCCTAGATGAGTTTGTTCACGAGGGACTGCAGCAAGGGATGGACACGGTGCCACCCAATATTTATCTAAAAAAACGCTTTAAACCCTTTGTCGAAGACGAGCTGAGCCTTTGGGCACAAGCGCAGCAGGCAGTGGTGGCCCATCCTTATGCGGCGACAAGCTTTAGCGACTGGAGTGACCGCAATGGCTTGCCACAAATTTTGTGCATAGGTGCAGAAGGTGGCTGGATTGAATATGAAATTGAGCTGCTGCACAATAATGGCTGTCATAGCGTAAACTTAGGCGATCGCATCTTGCGTACTGAGGCAGCGGTCAATGCGTTATGTGGCCGCTACTTCTAAAGCCGTTGTCGCACATATATTTTTAATAGATAAACAGGTAAGCTGCTAGGCCTATTACAGGTTAAGTATTTTAACCTTGTTTTAAATTTTCACCCCACTGTCCAAAAAATCATAGGTCTTAGCCATGTTAAACCCTGTTCGTGCCAGCCTTCCTATTTTTGCCAAAGCAACCTTGGCGCTGATGGTAGCTGCGGTCAGCTTAACTGGGCTAGTAGGGTGCTCAAGCCGCTCAGACACAGATACTGCTCAAGATAAAAAAGAGCAGCCACTGATGAGCCAAGAGCGCTTTCAGGTAGGTACCGATCTTGATATAGCCATGCTCAAGCCGCTGAGCGATGCTTATAAACAAGAGACGGGCATTAGTATCGAGTGGGTGCCTGTGGATCGGCAAGTATTCACCATACATTTTGATGAAGAGCCGCCGTTACACTTCGATGTGCAGCTGCCCAAAGGGGTGGATATGCTAATGATGCACAGCGCTTATAGCTTAGCCGATGCCAATGCCAGTCATGTGCTGCAACCGGTGGGATCAGAGAAGCTCACCACCCGAGTGCCGGCGCAATATAAAGACCCCCAAGGCCATTGGTTTGGGGTGGCCAAATATGCAAGAACCTTGGTGTATAACCGCAATAAGGTGAACGAGCCTGAGCTCATTAACTACGCTGGACTTGCCGCAAAAAAATGGTACGGCCGCTTGTGCATGACCGATATTTATAGCCCAGAAAACCAAGCGATTGCTAAAATGATGATGTCGTATCGGGGCACGAAGCTGACCCCAGAGATTTTGGCCAATTGGCAAACCAATATGGGCCGCCCCTCAGCCAGTAATGAGGACATCTTAAAAAATATAGAGCAAGGCCGCTGTGATGTGGGTATTGTCGACAGCGATGTGTTCTGGCACCATGCCAAAACCCATCCCGACACACCCATTCGCTTAATGTGGGCCAATCAAATTAACCGCGGCACCCTGACTAATACCATTAGTATCGGTATGATTGATGAGGGTGAAGAGGTGGGTCAGGCATTGAGATTTATGGAGTGGTTGGTCAGTGACCGCGGGCAAGCATTATTGGCTTTTTATACCAGTGCCTTTCCTGTGGTGGATATCAAGGATGACAGTATAAATATGCAGGCGCTGCGTCCTGAGTGGACTGAGTTTGAACCAGACCTCACGGCGTTGCCGGACATTATTGCCAATCACAGCAAAATTGAGCCACTTAAAATGGAGCCTGAGCCGGTGCTTGAAGATAAAGCCGGCGCTGCTGCTAGCACCAAAGACAATAGCGAGGCCGAAGCAGCGGTACAAAACGATTTAACCCAGGCTTCTAAACAGGCTGCCTTACAGCGTACACAGGCTGCCCAATCTGAGGCAGCAGGGGGTACTACGCCGCCTATAGTGATGCAAAATGTAGAGTAAAGCGGCTCAATGGGATAAGGTTTTAAATGAGATTGGTTAGTTATTGATAATTGTTACTATTTGTATTAAGATGCCAATCTGTGTTTAATTACAGGATTGTAACAAACACAGTTTAGACCAAACTAAAAATCAATTCTCTAAAGAGGCCAAAATGGGTACAGATAGACAAGTAACAGCAGTAGCACATTCAGGAGTAACAAAATACTCATTACTGAGTGCAGCTGTGATTGGTGCATTGGCATTAACTGGATGTAATAAGCCTGCAGATCAAACTCAAACTACTGAAACCGAAAACAGCGCAGAAGTGGCACCCACTGCTGACGCCAAAACTGTAACCATTTACTCCTCACGCAATGAGCAGCTTATCCAGCCTTTATTAGATGAGTTTACTAAAGAAACGGGTATTCCCGTAGAGCTTGTGACTGATGACAGCGGCCCACTTATGGCGCGTTTGCAAGCAGAAAGCACCAATACCCCCGCCGATATGCTATTGACTGTAGATGCCGGTAACTTATGGCAAGCTGCGCAGCAAGGCCTACTACAGCCTCTAAACTCTGAAGTTGTGAACAGCAATGTCCCTGCAAAATACCATTCAGTAGATGACTTATGGACTGGTCTCTCCCTGCGTGCACGTACTATTTTTTATGATCCAGCCAAAGTAAACCCAAGCGACTTATCTACTTATGCAGATCTTGCTGATCCAAAATGGAAAGGCAAATTGTGCCTTCGCACCTCCAAAAAAGTATATAACCAGTCTTTAGTCGCCAGCATGATTGAGCATTTAGGCGCTCAAAAGACCGAAGAAATTGTGAAAGGCTGGGTGGCAAACTTAGCCGCCCCTGTGTTTAGTAATGATACCAAGCTGTTAGAAGCCATTGCCGCCGGTCAATGTGAAGTTGGTATTGCAAATAGCTACTACTATGGCCGTATCTTGGATGAAAACCCAAGCTTCCCTGTAAAACTATTTTGGGCCAACCAAGGGGAAGGCGCTGAAGCAACTGGTACACATGTGAACGTATCGGGTGCAGGTATTATCAAATCCTCTGATAACGTAGAGGGCGCTCGTAAGCTGATTGAGTGGTTATCATCAGATACCGCCCAAGGCAAATACGCCAGCAGTGATAAAGAATTCCCAGTAAAAGAAGGGATTGATGAGTCAGACATGTTGCGCTCATGGGGCAGCTTCAAGCAAGACGACATCAATGTGAGCATCTTTGGCCAGCGTCAAGCTGAAGCGGTTCAATTAATGGATCGTGCAGGATACGAATAACCTATTATTGACATTAAAATAGTAGCAAGATTGTGACACTGCGCTAGAGAGAAAACCAAAATCAGTGCTAAAGTCAAAGGGCAGTGTTCACCGCTTGTCCTAGGGCTTGGCAATAGGGTTTTATGAAAGCAACTATCTCTAAAGGGTCCTTAATAGCGAAATCAATCTTAGTATTGGTTTCGCTATTTATGTTGATACCTGTCTTTATTGTTATGCGCTCTTGGCTTGAGCCCATGGCTGATATCTGGAAGCATTTGGCAGATTATGTACTGCCACAAGTACTCAAAAACACCGCCTTAATCTTATTACTTGTCACGTTGATTGCGGGTAGTTTAGGTACTTATTTGGCGTGGCTGACCAGCATGTATCGCTTTACCGGACAGAAGTTTTTTGTTTGGGCTTTAATGCTACCCTTTGCTATTCCTGCTTATGTGCTGGCCTTTGTTAGTGTTGGGCTCTTTGATTATAGCGGCGTGCTACAGACCACTTTAAGAGAGCTGAATATAACGGGCGCACTTGGGGCACAAATTCGTAGTGTCTGGGGCGCCGGAATTATCTTATCACTGGTATTTTATCCTTACGTGTATCTGCTGGCGCGGCAAGCCTTTTTATCCCAAGGCCAGCGTGCATTAGAGGCCGGACAAATGCTGGGACTTACCCGCAGACAGGCCTTTTTTAAAGTGGCACTACCACAGGCCATGCCTTGGATTGTGGGTGGTTTGCTGCTGACGTGGATGGAGACTTTGGCAGACTTTGGTGCGGTCTCAGTATTTAATCTAGATACCTTTACTACAGCCATTTACAAAGCTTGGTTTGGCTTCTTTAGCTTAACCACAGCTGCCCAGCTGGCCGCCTTGCTTATCATTACTGTGTTTTTAATTTTGATAATCGAGCGCTATTGGCAAAAAAAACGCAGCTATTTACCCAGCGCTGGCCATCGTCAGCGTGAAGAGCTTACCGGACTGCGTAATCTATGGGCCTTTGGCTTTAGCCTGCTTATCTTTATTTTGGCTTTTGGCTTACCGATGACTCAGCTTATCGTCTGGGTGATAAAAAACTATCACATAGATCTAGATGAGCGCTATTGGGGCTTTGTAAAAAATACCTTGGTGATAGCAGGCGCTACGGCCATCGCCATTGCGTTAGTTGCGCTATTGATAGCTTGGATGCTGCGTCAATACCCAAGCCGCAGCAATCAGCTGTTGGTATCCTTGGCCAACTTGGGCTATGCCGTCCCAGGCACGGTACTGGCAGTGGGGGTGTTTATTCCCATTGCTTGGATAGATAATTTATTAATTGCCCAGCACATTACCACCACTCAAGTGGTCAGTGGCAGTGTGATTGTCATGCTATGCGCTTTGGCCACCCGGTTTATGACGGTAGGCTTTCAGCCGATAGACCGCCAGTTGAATCGCTTAACGCCAAGTCAAGAGCAGGCGGCACAGCTATTGACCACCAACCGCTTGCAACGCTGGCGCCAGGTATATTTACCAGTGATTAGTCCTGGGGTATTTACTGCGCTGATTATGGTGTTTGTTGAGGTTACCAAAGAGATGCCAATTACGCTGATGACACGCCGCCAAGGCTGGGATACCTTGGCAGTGCGGGTTTTTGAGATGACCTCTGAGGGGATGTATGAACGGGCCGCATTGCCAAGCTTAACCATCGTCTTGGTGGGATTGATTCCGGTTATTTTGTTAATTCGTCAATCGGATAAAACCTAGCAGTGCTGCATAAAGCTTGGGTGACTCTAAGCCTTGATTTCTTCAAATATCAATAAGTTAGCTGTCTTAGAAGTAACTTGTTAGTGTGACAACCTTCTTATTAAGATAAATAGCCTAAGCAAAACGGTGGATAACTATGCAAACCAGCCCCAATCGCAGTGTGAATCATTCTTTTGAAAATGTGAGCCATGAGGACAGTGCAGATTATTTAGTGCTTGATAATATCAGTGTCAGCTTTGGTCATACTAAGGTGGTAAAGTCATTATCGATGCGTTTGAACCAAGGCGACATCGGCTGTTTGCTTGGGTTTAGTGGCTGTGGTAAGACCACGGCTTTGCGTGCCATCGCTGGTCTTGAGCAGCCGCATCAAGGTAGGGTGGTGCTCAATGGCAAAACCTTAACTGATATTAATCAAGGTAAGGTTACTGTACAGGTTATGCCAGCTAAGCGTGATATGGGTATGGTGTTTCAAGACTATGCACTGTTTAGCCATCTGACAGTCAGTGAAAATATTGGCTTTGGTTTACACCGCTGGAGCAAGGCAGATAAGGCGGCACGTATACAAGAGATGCTAGAGTTGGTGGAACTGACTGAACACGCCAACAAGCGTATCAATCAGCTCTCAGGTGGTCAGCAGCAGCGCATTGCTTTAGCGCGCGCTTTGGCGCCTAAGCCTGAGCTGTTATTACTTGATGAGCCATTTTCAAACCTAGATATGATGCTGCGTGAGTCATTAGCAGCCAAGGTGCGAGACATCCTAAAGCGCACCCATACCACGGCCATCTTAGTCACCCACGATCAGCATGAAGCCTTTGCTATTGCTGATAAAATTGGGGTGATGCATAACGGTAAGCTTGCACAGTGGGCCACCCCTGATGAGCTGTATCATGAGCCCAGCAGTCCATTTATCGCCGAGTTTATCGGGGAGGGGGCCATGATTGATGGGGTCATTGAACAAGGTGTTATCAAGACTGCACTGGGGGATATTAAGCGCTATCCTGAGCCGATTCATGCCACTCATAAAGGCTTTGACTATGATACTTATTTTAGCCAAGGTGAGGTGTGTGAGTATGACTTTCCTAATGGCACCAAGATTAAAGTGCTCATTCGCCCAGATGACATAGTACATGATGATCATAGCCCTCAGCATGCCATGGTAGTAGAGCGGGTGTTTCGCGGTGCCAACTTCTTATATCGTCTGCGTTTGGATAATGGCGAGGAAGTGCTGTCTTTGGTTTCAAGCCACCATGATCACCCCGTGGGCGCAGACATAGGGTTTCGGCCGCTAATGGCGCATGTGGTATTGTTCCAAGGTGATAATTTAGAAGACATGACCACGTGGCAGCGTATCTAATGGCTGACACACTAATTAATTCATTCATTAATCGCAAACTGGTTAATCACAAACTAGATACTGACAGTTAAGCATCAAAAGAGGCCTGAACATGCAGGTAACGCCCCAGCCATTTATAAGGGGTTTGATCTGAATAGCGCAACTCCATCTCAATCACAGCCTCAGGATTGGTGTGACCACCACGTTTTAGCGGCGCATAGTCATGAAACACACGCAGCCCGCTTACTTTATCAATCATAAAGCCTTGCGCCTTTAGCCAAGCGTCAGCTTCTTCATAGCTGACGGGGTTATTGGGCGTCAGGCTTTTTTTGTTGTCTGATTTGAAATTGGGGTTATTGAGCAAGTTAAAATTGCCCATAATCAGATTGCGGTATATGAAGCTTGCGGGGTTATAAAAGCACAGCGACAGTACGCCGGTGGGCGCAAGCCACTGCGCAAAAAATGGCATAATCTGTTGCGGCTCAGCCAACCATTCAAGCAGCGCATGACACAAAATCAAGTCATAGCTTTGTTTGTTGTGCTCCCCAAGCAAGTCCTCAAGCTGTTGATAGGGGCAGACTAACCAGTTTACTTGAGTCAACACGCCCAATTGTTCAGCACTTTTTTTGGCCTCAGTGAGCATGTTGTCTGAGATGTCATTGATCGTAACCATGTGACCTTGAGCGGCCAGCTGCAATGACAACTGAGCCAATCCAGCTCCCACATCAAGTATTTTTAACGGCCGCTTTAACTGAGCGGATAGCTGCTCGACTGTCTGAGCCAAGTCGCGCTTGAGCACTGCCAGACGAATCTCCCCTTTTAAGCCGCCATAGACTTTTTTGACAAAATGCTCGGTAATGGGATCAAAGTTACGGTCTTTATCTGCACTCATGTCAACTTAGCCTTTATCAAAAATAGGGGATAAAATGGGGTTAAAAAACCATAGATTGTAACCAAGTTAGCAGAATTTACCAACAAATATCCTATGCTTTTTGACGCAGGCTTAGAAGGTGTTTTTTTTCTGGCTGAAAATCACTGAATTTGGCAAGGGTTTTGGAGTTAATGTCAGTCAAATCGCCCGCTTGAGCGTAATTTATGCTAAAATACAGCAGGTAATTATTAGCATAAAAATTTAAAAAATAGTTTGCAGTTGTCCTCATAAAATTCGTGATTGCCGGGCTAAAAAACCAAGCCAAACTTCATGCTAAAAAATCACGCCCAAAAATGAGATCAGCTGCTAACATGGAGATGTATGTATGAGTGATTCGGTCAGTCCCATTGCCATCGTAGATGAGATGAAGCAATCCTACCTTGATTATGCGATGAGCGTTATTGTGTCTCGAGCATTACCTGATGTGAGAGACGGGCTGAAACCTGTGCATCGCCGTATCATGTACGCCATGCATCAGCTGTCAAACGACTACAATAAACCCTATAAAAAATCGGCCCGTGTGGTCGGTGACGTAATCGGTAAATATCACCCTCATGGTGATACTGCAGTGTATGATGCCATTGTGCGTATGGCGCAGGACTTTAGTCTTCGCTATCCTATGGTTGACGGTCAAGGTAACTTTGGTTCTATCGATGATGACCCTGCTGCAGCGATGCGTTATACCGAAGTTCGTATGACCAAGCTGACGCATCAAATGCTGGGTGATTTGGACAAAGATACTGTCGATTGGGAAGACAACTACGACGGCTCTGAGCGTATGCCAAGCGTTCTGCCTGCTCGTATCCCGAACCTATTGGTTAACGGTGCAACCGGTATTGCGGTTGGTATGGCCACCAACATGGCGCCACACAACTTAACTGAAGTATTAAATGCTTGCTTGGCCTATGCCGACAACCCCAATATCTCAAGTGAAGAGCTGACCAATTACATCTCTGGACCTGACTTTCCTACCGGTGGCATTATCTATGGCCGCTCAGGTATCGTTGATGCATACCGTACCGGTAAAGGCCGCTTACACATTCGTGGTCGCTATCATATTGAGCCGATGAGCGATACGGGTGTTAACCGTGATCGTGAGCGCATTGTATTTACCGAAATTCCTTATCAGTCTAACAAAGCCAAACTGATTGAGCGCATCGCAGAATTGGTTCGTGATAAAAAGATTGAGGGTATCTCTGAGATTCGTGATGAGTCTGATAAAGATGGTATGCGCATTGCCATTGACCTGCGCCGCGGTGAAGTGGCCGAAGTTATCGTCAATAACTTATTCTTGCAGACCCCACTTGAGTCAAGCTTTAGCATTAACATGGTGGCCTTAGATAATGGCCAGCCAAAGCTTATGACCTTGCGTCAACTGATTGCCGCTTTCGTGCGTCACCGCCAAGAAGTGGTCACCCGCCGCACCATATTTGAATTAAATAAAGCCAAAGCCCGTGGTCATTTGTTAGAAGGTTTGACCGTAGCGCTGGCCAATATCGATGACATCATCGCGACTATCAAAGAGTCGGCCAACCGCGGTGAAGCTCGTGAGAAGCTATTGGCTCAGATTTGGGATTCAGGAACAGTTGTCGCTATGCTACAGGCAGCGGGCCGTGGCACGCTAGCGGCGGGTGACCTACGCTCAGTACGCCCTGAATACATTGAGGGTGAGGATTTAAAAAATCCGTTTGGCCTGATTGATCAAGGCAATAATTACCGTCTATCGCTTGAGCAGGTCAATGCTATCTTAGAGATGCAGCTGCATCGTCTAACTGGTCTTGAGCAAGATAAATTAACCGAAGAGTATCAAGACTTATTGCGTCAAATCGCTGAGCTTGAATCTATTTTGGCAGATTTTGATAAGCTGATGATGGTTATCAAAAATGAAATGCTTGAGATTTTAGAGAACTTCGGTGATGAGCGACGTACTGATATTGTTGACTCACGTACCGACTTTAGCCGTGAAGATTTAATCCCAGAGCAAACTGTGGTATTAACCGTATCTCGTACCGGCTACGCTAAGACTCAGCCTATTAGCGATTATGTGGCACAAAAACGTGGTGGTAAGGGTAAATCTGCCACAGCGATGAAAGAAGATGATGTGATCGATCACTTAGTGGTCACCTCAACGCACGCCACGGTACTTTGCTTTACCGATAACGGCCGAGTGTTTAGCTTACGCGGCTTTGAAGTGCCGATTGCCAGCCGCGGTGCCCGTGGTCGCCCCTTAGTCAATATTATTGGGCTTGAGCCAGATGAAATTGTCACCACCATCTTACCGATTCCGAATTTATCAGAAGAAATTGACAGCCATTTTGTGTTCTTTGCCACAGCGAACGGTACCGTTAAACGTGTCGAATTGTCACAATTTGCCAACATTCGCTCAAACGGCCTGATTGCTATTGGCCTAGAAGAGGGTGATAAGCTGGTGTCTGCACGCATTACCAACGGCGAGCAACAAGTGATGCTGTTTGCCTCAAGTGGTAAAGCCATCCGCTTTGATGAAAATGATGCCCGCGTTATGGGACGTATTGCCAAAGGCGTACGCGGTATGCGTATTGCAAATGATGAGTTTATCAAGTCGCTGGTAGTCATCGAAGAGGATGTGCAAGAGATTTTGATTGCTTGTGAAAATGGCTATGGTAAACGTACCCCTGTTGATGAGTTTAATGCCCAAAACCGTGGCGGCGGTGGTGTGATTGCCATCAAGACCAGTGAACGTAACGGCGCACTCGTTCGTGCCACTAAGGTTCAGCCAGAAGATGATATTATCTTAATCTCTAACAAAGGTACTTTGGTGCGTACCCCCGTGGCTCAAGTAGCAACATCAGGTCGTAACACGCAAGGGGTTACCTTAATCCGTTTATCTAAGGATGAAGCCTTAGTGGCCATGGCACGAGTTGAAGATACCGGTGAAGAAGATGAGCTGGTTGAAGCAATGATTGAAGATGGCTTATTGACCGGTGACGTACTTGACGCGGATAAAGACAGTGACATTGTGGACCACTCTGATACTCTAGAGTAGTTAGCTTGAGTAACAAAACAGTGCTATGACAACCCGCTTAGAGTGTATAGAATGCCGGCATAATCTGTCGGCATTTTTTATTTCATAATCAAGGATCGCTTATGTCTGATTTACATTTACATCACTTACAAAAGTCACGTTCGTTTCGTATTTTATGGCTTCTAGAAGAGCTGGGTGTGCCGTATCAACTGACCAGTTATGAGCGCAATAAATCTTTTTTAGCGCCTAAGAGCTTAGAGCGTATCCATCCTGTCGGCAAATCGCCGATTCTTGAAGTAAAAGGATTGGATCCTAAGCACCCTGATAACAGCACTGCTTTAATCGAATCTGGGCACATCATAGATTACCTCATGGCCAAATATGATACCAATTATGAGCTGCATCCAAAAACTGATACCGATGATGCCGCTTGGCGTGACTATGACTTTTGGATGCATTATGCCGAAGCGTCTGCCATGCCAGCCTTGGTCATGCGCTTGGTATTTTCAAAAGTAGTGGAGCGCTCTCCGGCCCTAATTAAGCCCATCGCTAAAGGGATTCGTAAGCAAGTAGAAGCCTCTATGATTACTAAAAATGTTAATAATTCGCTAGAATTGGTCGAACAAACCTTATCGAATAATCAGTTTTTTGCAGGGAGCGAGTTTACGGCAGCGGACATTCAGATGGCATTTTTTGTTGAAGCGGCCAACTCAGGCGCAGGCCTTGATGAGGTGCGTTATACCAGTACTTTAAACTGGTTAAAGCGTTGCCAAGGTCGTCCGGCCTATAAAGCGGCAGTGGCAAAAGGAGGTAAGCTTGAGTTCTAAGCGTCAACACTCTCAATTGCACTCTGATGTACCCCAAAAACCGGAACTGCTCAAAAACAGCAAAATAAAGATTTTTGTTTTATTACTTTGTGTCGTCAGCTTCTATGCTGGGTGGCAAGCCAGCCGTTCGCACTTGGTCAAAGAGTGTCAGATGGCCGGTGCCCAAACTAGCGTTGAGCAAGGTCTGGTTTATTGTAAAATGCCTTAACAGCTGGACAAACAGATTTGGGTAAAAAATTACCTAAATGATTGTTAAAATGACGAATATTGGGTGCTATGCCCTAAACCTGCGTTCCTTTTTTATGAAGGGTTCGCAGGTTTTTTTTGGTCAAAATATTGAAAAAAACACAGCTAAATCTTATATATAACACCAATTACCCCTTGGTCATCGAAAAAATTTGACATTGTTAAAAAACAAATAGAGATGACTTGAAAAGCTAAGACCCTAGCTGCATATATATAACAGAACAAAGCAATTTAATACCAAACCCAAAATATATAGTATAGTCTACTGATGACCATACCAATACATAACCTAGAAGACCATGACTTTGGCAAACACTCAAAGACTGAGCGCAATCCCAGAGCCTGACTACGCCTGCTCATCTTATACCAATACAGTATGGGCAAAGCCACTAAAGATATTGCCAAAGACCTCTGCATACATCCTGAAACTGCCAGACGTACATTGAAGCGATATCATGAACGAGGACTTGA
>NZ_CAJHBH010000043.1:0-25540 GCF_904846585.1 Psychrobacter sp. H7-1 | reverse complement strand
GATATCTTCTTAACGGCTTCAGCTTTAAATTCTGTGCTATAGGTTCTTATTTTCTTGACCATGATAAGCTCCGATTAATATGCTTAGTTTACCAAGTTTACTTGTACGGTTTCTTCAGCATAGCTCATTGAGTATAAAAGTCCTTTCTTTCTATTTTATTTAGATTAAAAAATTCATCAGTCGATAATAGATTCAATAGTTGCTTATTATCAAAATCTTTATAGTATTTTTGTCGCATATTATGCCTTAACTACAATCATGCCTTAAATCATAGAAAGATGCAGAGCGGTGGCTATATAAGGCATGAAATAATAGCCGTTCGGGTAATTACTCCTAGCCCTGCAATTTGGTTAACGGCTCTTAGCCATGGTTAGCTTGTTCAGTTTGCTTAAAATCAGGATAGATAATATTGTCAATCTTGCCAGCTCTGAGCCTGTCTAGATAATCAGCCCATTCATGCATCATTTTAGTTCTAACAGCTAGCCCCTCCATGCGGTTATAAGCCTTGCCGTATAAATCAGGAATTTTATGCCCAAGCTGTAACTCGGTGTAAATTTGCCCATAGCCTAAACGCTCAGTAAGCATAGTCTTAGCAGATGCTCTAAATCCATGGGGGCAGTGAATGCCTAAATAGCTATCCCCATCATTCATAAGGTCACTATTTAAAATATTATTAATCTCTCTAGGGTTGTGGTAACTGGCTTTCTTGCGTCTAGCATTATAAAAAACATATTCATTATCACCTGTAAGCTCTTTTAATTCTCTAAGAATGGCTAAGGCTTGCGGTGCTAGTGGTACTACTAGGCTAGGTTGCATGTCGCTTCTACTAGCCCCTTTTTGCTGCTCAAATTGCCAAGTTTTAGTTAGCCAGTTTATATCTGACCATTTCATAGCACATAAATCACCGACCCTAACAAATGTTAAAGCTAGTAGCTGTAATATACGTTTATTATAAAGCTGGCTAGTATCATCTAGCTGATCAATATCTTTTAATAGCTCAGCAAATTGGGTAGGCTCTGTTATAGCTGGCATGTTGCGAGCTTTAGGCATTGGGAATAAACCTTTTAGGTTAGCAGCTGGGTTATATTCTATTAGCATACTAGTTAAAGGTATCTGAAGTATTGAAACTAGCAAGGCTAGCACTCTGACCGCTTTATAAGGTCTAACCTTGTAAATTGTATTGATAAAGTTATATATAGTTTGAGTATCTAATTGAGTTATTGGTATATGCCCTAGTTGCTCTATAATAGGCTGTGTTAATCTATCATTGCTCTTATGTGTAGCAGGGGCTAAACCTCTTTTGCTTTCCTTATAAAGCCACTCAGTAACAAAGTGATTAAGCGTATTTTTACGTTCAGTTAGCTTCTTTTGCTTTTCTGCATCTCTATTCTCTATAGGGTCTATACCTTTAGCCAGTAGGCTATCATTATCCTTATGATAACTCTTAGCATCAGCAAGGCTAAGGGCTGGGTATTGTCCTAAAGTCATGTAAGGGCGTTTGCCTGTAATGGGGTGGGTGTAACGGTGTCTGAAGTCTGTAGTAGCATCTGAACCATTCTTATGCGGTCTAATGCGTACCTCTAAACCTTTAAACCCTGCTATAGGGTGGCTAATAGTCTTTTGAGCTTTGATAGCTTCTTTAATAGCCTTTTGAATTTGAGAGTCTAATTTTATTTCAATTTTAGCCATGCCTAACCCCTCAGTTGGTAGCCAAACTGGTAGCCAGTTTTATATCTGGTAGCCACCTTGGTAGCCATTTATTATGCTTTATATTATAGCATAATGTTGTATGTTGTTAGATATAGTATAGCTGTATCTGCCTATTATCAAGGGGTTTGGCAGTATTGATGGTTATTTCAGTTGCATGGTGTTAGGTTGTGTTAAAGCGTGTTTTATGAAAAACGTGACACCAGATGTCGTGTTTTTTTGTGGCTGTGATAAAAGGTTAGGGGCGTTGGGTCAAGAAGTGCGATAATACCTGAATTGGTATTTATAACCGTCTGTTTTGAAAGTGGTTTTTGTTATATTTGAGGGAAGTATTCGTGGATTTTATGATTTTGGGCATCATGGTGGTGGTGGCTTTAGTAATTGTACTAAGTATGCTGGGTCAGCGCCGCCATGACCAACAAAAAAGTCAGGCCAAGCCAGTCAAAGGCGACGAGCTGGCCATCTGGCCCTTTGAGCCGATGCCTATTATGACAGACACAGAGGTACTGTTCTTTGCCAAATTACAAAAGGCTGTCCCTGAATATCATATTTTTAGCCAAGTGCAGTTGTCACGTATTATTGCGCCCAGTGATGACGCGGGCCGTGATAAAAACTTTTGGTTCAACCGTATCTGCCGTCAAAGTGTGGACTATGTCTTGGTGGACCGAGATGCGCAAACCACGCTATTGGCCATTGAGCTTGATGATTGGACTCATGACAGTCCAGCGCGGGTTAAGGCAGATGAAAAAAAGGACAAGGCATTGGCCAGTGCTGGTATTCCAATTTTAAGATTTCATGCTGAGCGTATGCCTAGTGTGCCTATTATTCGTCATGATATTGAAGCGGTTATTAGTAAGTACAGCCGTTGATGCTAAAAGAAGACAGTCAGTCCCTTCGCCACCTTACACCATTTTATTAACGTAGCTTATACATATATAACCAAATCTAAACAGGCACTTTAAACACGGTTCGTTACTATATCTAAAGCTAGGATTTAAAGTTTTAAAACAAAAAGCATTTATGAAAGCGTTAAGGTGACAGTTAAAGACAACAAATAAAGAGAATAGACCTTTAAAATTAACGTGTTTTTAATTGGAATCAATGCCTGTTGTCTATGCCTTTTGGATTAAATACGATAACAATTACACACCCAGCAAGGATATAATAATGAAAGATAATATTGATCATAAAGACCCAGCTACCCAAATGAATCCCGCTGTCGGTGAAGGCGGTGAAACGCATCAAAGAGCTGATAAAGACGGTGCGGTATTAACCACCCAGCAAGGTGTGGCCATATCAGATAATCAAAACTCATTAAAAGCAGGACCACGTGGGCCTTCCTTATTAGAAGACTTCATTTTACGAGAAAAAATTACCCATTTTGACCATGAGCGTATTCCAGAGCGTATTGTGCATGCACGCGGTTCAGGGGCGCATGGCTATTTTGAATTAACCGAGTCGCTAGAAGACTACACCACTGCAAAAATATTAACTAAAACGGGTAAACAGACGCCTTTATTTACCCGCTTCTCAACTGTGGCTGGTAACAAAGGCTCAAAAGATACGCCACGTGATGTGCGCGGCTTTGCAGTCAAAATCTACACCGAAGAGGGTAACTGGGATATTGTGGGTAATAATATGCCCATTTTCTTTATTCAAGATGCCATTAAGTTCCCCGATTTAATTCATGCAGTAAAACCTGAGCCAGATCGCGGCTTCCCCCAAGCAGCGTCTGCACATGACACTTTTTGGGATTTTGTGTCATTGAGTCCAGAGACCATGCACAACTTGATTTGGCTGATGAGTGACCGTGCCATTCCACGTAGTTTACGTATGATGGAAGGCTTTGGTATTCACTCCTATCGCTTGATCAACAAAGAGGGTAAGAGCACCTTTGTTCGTTTTCATTGGAAGCCAAAGTTAGGCGTGCAGTCTTTGACTTGGGATGAGGCCGTTAAAATCTCAGGCGCAGACCCTGATTATAATCGCCGTGACTTATTTGAAGCCATTGAAGCAGGCGACTATCCTGAATGGGAGTTTGGTGTTCAATTATTCACAGAAGAAGAAGCAAGTCAGTTCCCATTTGACCACTTAGATGCAACTAAATTAATTCCAGAAGAACTGGTACCGGTGAAAATCGTCGGTAAGATGGTCTTAAACCGTTATCCAGATAACTTCTTTGCAGAAACTGAGCAAGTGGCATTTTGTCCTTCACATCTACCGCCTGGTATCGACTTTAGTAATGACCCATTATTACAAGGCCGTCTGTTTAGCTATCTAGATACTCAGCTGTCGCGTCTGGGGTCACCTAACTTTGCGCAACTGCCCATTAATGCACCAAAATGTCCGTTTGCTAACATGCAGCAAGATGGTCATATGCAGATGCAAGTGCCTAAAGGCCGCGTGATGTATGAGCCACAAAGCTTAGATCCAAGTAAGCCTCGTGAAAGCGAAAAACAGGGCTTTAGCTCATTCCCAGAGCAATTAGATGATGGCGTTAAAGGCCGTGTGCGTAGCGAAAGCTTTGCAGACCACTACAGTCAGCCACGTATGTTCTATCGTAGCCAGACGCCGGCAGAACAGGCGCATATTGCCTCAGCTTTTGCCTTTGAGCTGGGTAAAGTAGATACCGCTCACGTCCGTACTCGTATGCTGGGTCATTTAATTAATATTGATGAAGACTTGGCAAACCGAGTAGCCACAGCACTGGGCATGGAGTTACCCAAAGCGCCTGAGCCACGTGCGCCCATTCAAGACCTACCTAAATCGCCTGCTGTGCAAACCATAGGTCTTAGTCCCAAAACCTTGCAAGGCCGTCAAATTGGCATCTTAGTCGGTGAAGGCTCAAGCAAAGATCAGATTGGTAAGTTTGAAAAAGCGGCCAAAGCGGCTGGCGCCACAGTTAAGATAGTCGCTCCAAGTAAAGAGGCGTTACTTGATGACGGTACCCGCATTCAAGCCGATGAGCGTATCGCTGGGGCACCTTCTGTGTTATTTGATGCGGTAGTAAGTATCATCATGCCTGATGTTGCCAAAAAGCTTGCTAAAGATAGCTCAGCGCTAGATTGGTTCAATGATGCTTATAATCACTGTAAAGCGATTGCCTACTGCCCAGCTACCGAGAAGCACATCTTAAGTAAACTTCCCGTTGAAAAAGATGAGTTTGTTACCCCATTAGATGAGGTAGATGCCTTTATCGAAAACGCAAAAACCCGTCTGTGGGAGCGTGAGCCCAAGGTGCGTGATTTAGCCTAAACAGCTCATTTGAGACCGAAGTTACTTACCCAATGATGGCCCAAATATGCAGTATGCATGTTTGGGCTTTTTGTTGTAAAACTTATCGGTCAGCTTGGCCACTTAAAATCGTAGACCAAGCAGTTTACTATACAGCCTGCTTTTTCGATTGGATTTATAAGAAAATCATGAGTTTACAACAGATCGTTGGTATCAAAGGCTATATTCAGACCACCTACCTTGCCGTTTATCCTGACAAATTGCTGCTATTAGATGCCGGTTGTCGAGCCGATGTAGATACTATTTTATCTTATATCACCGATACCCTACAGCGGCCCATACACCAGCTAAAGACAGTGGTAGTCACTCACATGCACCCCGACCATGCAGGCGGCGCTGCAATATTAAGACAAAAGACAGGCTGTCAGATTGTTACCTCAGCCAAAGCTGCTACGTGGTACAAAGGCTTGAGTGGGCGCAAGCAGCATTTAAAAGACTTGGCCTTGACCTATTATGTGGCCAGCCGCCGAGCAAAGCCGCTTATTAATCAGTGGTACAATCCAGTCGTGTCTGCTGATGTGATTGCCGAAGAAGGCGATAGAGTAGTGGGCTTTGAAGATTGGGTCATTTTACAAACGCCTGGGCACACCAGTTGTGACATATCGCTGTGGCATCCCGATACCAAGCAAGCTTACACCGGAGATTTGGTTTTAAAGATCAATAACAAATTGGTCTCGCCCTTGGTGATTCATTTCCCCGATTTATATAAAGCCTCGTTGAGCAAGGTGCAAAACTTGGCGCTAGATACGCTTATCTTGGCACATGATGGCAAGGTGGCGATTGGTGCAGCAGATTTTGATCAATTAATCGCTAAAGTACCTGATCAGCCTCGAGATATGAAGCTACTTGATGTACTAGGTATTAGATGGCCTAAAGGCGTTGGTAAGGTAGTAAAAAGGCTAGGCGCATCCTTATAGGGTGCTTGTAATACGGCGATATGACAACAGTTATCCTATGCCTACATCTGCAGCCTAAATGTTCTGCCTAAACACCGCTGAAGCTATCAAGGGTAATAGCGGGCAACACCCTATAAAAATATACAAAATTCAGGCGCAACGTAGGCGCAAAGAAAAACCCCGATAAATCTGATTTATCGGGGTTTTTAAATTTGGTGGGCCGACCGCGACTCGAACGCGGGACCAATTGATTAAAAGTCAACTGCTCTACCAACTGAGCTATCGGCCCTAAAGAGGTGTTCGCTCTAAAGGTGAAGTGGGGTATGCCCCAAGCCTCTTTCTACATTAAGGATAAGTGTTGCCCCTTAATGAGAGTGGCATATTATACGTATAAAAATTGATAATGCAAGCAAAAAATTAATCTAAATGAAAACTCTATCAAAAAGTTAATTTTTAATAGCGGTTATCGAAAAATACGCAAACCTACCAAGTTAAATAAAAATCCCGATTAACCAGCGGGGTTGAATCGGGATTTTCGAATTTGGTGGGCCGACCGCGACTCGAACGCGGGACCAATTGATTAAAAGTCAACTGCTCTACCAACTGAGCTATCGGCCCTAAATAGTGTCTCAAAGCTAAGCTTTTTAACGCTATAGGTAACGTTAGTGGGTTACTGTATCCCCTTAACGTGAGAGCACATTATACGCCTCAAAAATGAGAATGCAACCCTAAATATTAATTTTTTCACATTTTTTTTGATTAATCTGCTTTTATGCACTGTGGTTGGCTTTTTTTGGGTTTAATCACGTGACAAAGCTTCCACAGGGTTAAGCTTGGCCGCATTGCGTGCTGGTAAGAAGCCAAATACCACACCAATAAGAGTAGAGCAGATAAAGGCGGCAACAATAGAGGTTGGAGAGTATATGACGCTAAAGCTGTCTGAGCCTAAGCTGTTAATCGCCTCACCAATCATAAAGGCCAATAATACCCCGAGCGCACCGCCAAGCACACACACCAGTACCGCTTCAATCAAAAACTGTTGCATGATATCGCTTTGGCGGGCGCCTACCGCCATGCGCACGCCGATCTCATTGGTACGCTCAGTCACCGACACCAGCATGATATTCATCACGCCAATACCACCGACCACTAACGAGATAATAGCAATAGATGAGATGAGCAGTGTCATGGTGTTGGTGGTGGATTCAATGGTCTGACGGATAGAGTCTGAATTACGGGTTCTAAAGTCATCGGCACCATGGCGACCTTCAATAAGATCTGAGATGGCAGATTCGGCGGCACTGGTTGAGATTTGATTGTCGATAAGTACCACGAAACGGTCAATATGTTCGCCACCCACGATACGCGACATCATCGTGGTATAAGGCATATAAATCGTTGGGCTGTCACTTGAGGGACTAAAGCCGCCCTCATTAGGCTCAAGTACCCCAATGACTCGGCCTGGGACATTGCCAATGAGGACCACTTGACCAATGGGATTATCAACATCTGCAAAGAAGGTTTTTTTGGCATTGTCATCGATAATAATGTCTTGGGTACGTAACGCGATACTTTGTTCATCGAAGCCTTGACCAAGTGCCAGCTTCTCGCCTGTAACTTCCAAATAGCCTTCACCCACACCACTGATGCTGGCTGATTCTTGAATATTTCGATAGCGCACACTGGCGCTGGCATCTAACTGCGGGCTCACACTAACCACGTAAGGCTGATTGGCCACAGCCTTGGCATCATCGGGCGTCAGATTATCATCATTATAGCGCCGTCTGGGGTCGCCATAGGGGTAGCCATCGATGACAGTAATGGTATTGGTACCAAGAGAGCTAATGTTGGATAAGATTTGCTGCTGTGAGCCTTGACCTAGACCGACTACAGATACCACAGAGGCGATACCAATAATAATACCCAGCATGGTCAATAACGTGCGCATTTTATGAGCACGCATGGCCAGTACAGACATTCTAAAGGCTTCAGATAAACGGTCGATAAAGGAGCCTAAACGGCTTTTTTGTTTTTTATGCAGCTCAGATGAGCTTTGTGCTGAGGCATTAGATAAGCTTGGTTGATTATGTGAGCTATGAGTGTGATCGCTATCGATGCCCTTTGAGCGGTTAAAATGCTCATTGCGATAATCAGCAATAATATGACCATCTTTTAACTCAATGACCCGCTCAGCTTGATCCGCAATAGAGGGGTCATGCGTCACCATAATAACGGTATGACCTTGCTCATTTAAATCACGTAAGATTTGCAGCACATCTTTACCTGACTTACTGTCGAGAGCACCGGTCGGCTCATCGGCTAGGATAATATCCCCGCCGTTCATCAGTGCCCGTGCCACAGAGACCCGCTGCTGCTGACCACCTGAAAGCTGACTGGGGCGGTTATGAATCTTATCGCCTAAGCCAAGATCAGTCAGCAGCTTCTCGGCACGTTGGGCACGCACTTGGTTGTCCATGCCGGCATAAACTGCAGGCACGGCCACGTTATCACGGGCGTCAATATCGCCTAACAAATGATAGCGCTGAAAGATAAAGCCAAAATGCTCACGGCGTAGTTTGGCCAGTTCATCGGCATCGAGCTGTTTGACTGATTTACCAAAGATAAGATAATCGCCAGCAGTGGCTTTGTCTAAGCAGCCTAAGATATTCATTAAGGTCGATTTGCCTGAGCCGGATTGACCAATAATGGCCACCATCTCACCTTGATAAATGGTCAGGTCTAAGCCATGTAAGATGCGAATGGTTTGCTCGCCGGCGGCAAACTCACGTATCAGATTGGACACCTGCATGATAGGCACAGCACCTGGCTTAGGCTTAGGTGTGCTCACGTGTGAGGTCGGGTCAGCGGGTGGTAGCTGGGATGTCATCATAGCTAAATCTTCAGTCTAAGCGGTCATACCCTAAGTCAATTTAAAAGATAAAATTAACAGGTAATGTGAAATACGTTGGCAAGACAGTCAGTGGGTTATCCACGCATATCTTGCCGCTTTGCGCCGAATATGGCTTACGCTTATCGGCGCATTTTATGGCAGATAATGGGCAGCAGCGGTGATAAACACCAAGCGCCTGAGTCGATCATTACATGCCAGGTGGGCGACTACGTTGGCCTTTGCCACTGTCCTTGGCGCCTGAGTTTTCACCAATAATGACCGTCTCTCCTTGTTTTAGGCCGCTTAAAATCTGGGCGTTGACTCGGTTATCAATACCTACTTTGACCGCACGATTTTCTACACTACCATCGGCATTAAGCACGCGCACATAGGGACCTTTGACTGGTGCTGGAGCGGCTGAAGCTGGCTTATTGTTGCCGCCTGCGCCAGATCTAGATCTTGCTGCCCCAGAAGCGCCTTTGTTAGGGCCTTTTTTGATCGCAGCAGAGGGTACAAGCAAGGTATTGGTGGCCTTATCAATGATCACATAGACCTGTGCGGTCATATCAATACGAAAACGACGCTCGGGGTTAGGTACTTCAATATAACCAACATAGTAAATCGCCGAGTCGGTGGAGCTGGTATCACTGATTTGTTCCGGTGCAGGCTCAACGGCAGTTAAGATCGCATCGTATTTTTTGTCCGGATCACCGATGGTATTAAAGTACACAGGCATACCGGCTTTTACGTTAATGACATCTGCCTCTGAGATTTGCGCATTAATACGGACGGTTGATAAGTCGGCTAATTTGACGATGGTGGGTGCCGCTTGATTGGCATTTACCGTTGTACCTTGTTCAGTGACCACAGCCACGACGGTGCCATCCATGGGTGCACGAATGGTGGTGTAGCCTAAGTCTGTACTGGCAGTGTCTAAGTTGGTTTGGGCTTTTCGCACGTCAGCTTCACTGCTTGCGATATTGGACTGAGCGGTAATGAGTGCCGCTTGGGCGGTTTTAATAGCTGCTTTTGCGGCGGCTACACTGGCTTGAGCTTTTTCGACAGTGGTACGGGCATTCTCCACCTCTTGCTGACTGATAGCATCCATCGCAAGTAGTGGACGTAGTCTGGCATAATCAGATTGAGCCTGTTTTAAGTCTGCCTCTCGGCTGGCAAGATCGGCCTGGGCACTCTCTAATCCTGCTTTGCGACTATAGTAGTCTGCTTGAGCACTTTGAAGCGCGGCGCGGCCTTGCTCTAAGGTGGCCTGCTGATTTGAAAGATTGTTCTTTTGAGTGACTTGGTCGATTTGGGCAATTAAGTCGCCTTTTTTGACCTCATCACCCACATCCACAAATAGCTTAGTCACTTCACCTGAGACCTGGGCACCTACATCTACTGTATTCAAGGCTTTGACCTTGCCTGATGCCATGACGTTATTTTCAACATCACCCATCTCAGCGGTGGCAGTAATATAATTGGTTTCTTCTTGTTTGGGTTTAAATTTGTTATAAGCTAAGACAGCCAAAGCGAGCGCAATAAGGGCAATAATGGTCCATTTAATAACAGACTTTCGAGTTTTTTGATTGGAAATGAAGGCCATAACACAGTCCGGAACCAGATTTTAAAAGGATTACTAAATTTTAAATAACCTAATATAGCGCACTGGTCAAAAAAGACCATGGCATTAAGTTTAAGAAAGGTTACAGCATAAACATGTCTGAATAATAGGTAAACTATTATCCAGAATAAGTTGTACATTGAATATATCAGATTGAGGACATAAAGGAGGTAAACAAGGAAGGTGTATCAAAGATAGAGGGTATGATAATGTTAACGTACAAATCCTCAGGATTTATGATAACTAATGTTTCAAGCAAACAACCGAACGCCGGTTACCCGCAAGGCAGCTTGTAAAATTAGCTCCCAAGCTGGCTGACGCACCAAGCCTTTAACTGCTTTGTCACATTGATACAAGATATCCGGCCAATCTGCAATACTGTGTAAGCTTTGGCGACGACAAGCAGAGTGATATAACGATTGCTTGCTGCTCCAAATCCCTAGGCTTTGTGCATCTTGCCCGCTCATAAGCTGCATGATAAGGCGCATATCTTTGCTGATGGCCCACAATACCAAAGGCGTAGGTTCTTCAGTAGATTTTAACTGCTCAATAATTTTGACCACTTGTGCTGCATTACCGGCCAGCATGGCATCCGACAAATCAAAGACACTGTACTGAGCGTCACTGACCAGCGCGCTTTGTAATGCCTCGACATCTATGGTAATCAGAGGCGGGGCAGGGGTATTTTGAGCATTCAATTCGCCCTCTGCTTGGGACGGAATTTGCGGTGAGAATAAATAAGATAAGCGCCAAAGGGCTTGATAAGCGCTGAGCAGATGATGCTCTGTTTGCATCATTAAAAACTGCCACGCTTCTGGCACCAAAGCTAAGCCAAAGCGATGAGCGTGAATCTGCAACAGTTGCTGGCGCTGATTTTCATTGTATAAGTTGCAATCGATAACATGACCTAATTGAGCAAATGGCTGATACCACTTGCTCGATTTGGCTCGGTTATCGACTTTGGCGGTGAGCCATAACACGCTGTTTGGGTTATTACCTGTGTTGGCATCAGTGGCAAAAGCAGTCAGTTCGTCTTGCACCGACTTATCTGGCTTGTGATTGCCAGTGACGATAATCGCCGTAGCGTCATCGAATAATGACAAACTATTAAGCTCGCTTAACGCCTCTTGCCACGTTTTGGCAGAGACCAGTTCAACGCGTTTGACCACTAAGCTTTGAGCCTGCCAAATAATACGCATGGCATCAATGAGCCACTGCTGTAACAGGGGCTCATCACCATGCCCCAACCACAGTCCGGTGGGCCGGATGTTGCTAGGTAGCAAAAGCTTAGGATAAACGTTTAAAAAGGTATCTTGCATGGCTTAAGGGACAAGCTCGGCATTAGTACTAGCATCAGATTTTGGGGCGACTACCAAAGGCTTAGGGTTTTGTTTAGCGCTCGCTTCAGGCGCTACCCTAGGTAGGCTTAAGGCCACATATTGATCTGCAATACGCTGAGATAAGTTGTCATACAGCCAATCTTGAATTTGAGCACCTTGCTTGTCCTCAATACTCACAGAGGCCTCATCGAACTGATAAGTACGCTCTACCTGCACCTTGTTTTTGACAATCATGGGTGCGCTTGAAGCGCCATCGCTATTATTCAAGGTCTCGTAGATGACATCGGCTGATAACACCAGACGTACCTCGGTCAGTACCCCGACCAGCTCATAACGTTTAAGCTGTACGTTACTGACCTTAATGGTCGAGGTATAAAGCTGATTACTGCTATTGATCTGGCGGCCAATATCATCGACCACATTGATACCCACAGCATTCAAGCGCTGCTTTAAGGGGCGCTTGATACGAAAGCTTACGATATCATCTTCATTGATATTAAGCACTGTACTACCCACTGAGTAGGCCATAGGTGCATCGTAGCCACGCAGATGAAAGCCGCAACTGCTGAGCAAAAGCGGTGAGCCCAGCAGTACAGCAGTGATAAGCATAGTGGATAGACCACGATGCTTATCACTTTGCTTGTGAGTTGGGGCTGTTACCAAATGAGTCATGAGTTAACCTGCCACTACAATGTTGACCAGCTTATTGGGCACCACGATTTCTTTTTTGATGTCGCCTGTTAAGTATTTGGCCACACTCTCAATCGCTTTGGCTTGAGCTTTTAGTGACTCAGCATCAGTGCCTGGTGCTACTTCCATCTTACCTCGTACTTTACCGTTGACCTGAACTACCATGGTGATGGTGTCTTGTATTAAGGCGGCGCTATCGGCTTCAGGGTAGCGTAGGCGAGTGGTATCTACGCCTAGTTTTTCAAGTAAATGCTCACCAATATGCGGTGCATAGACTGATAATAGGGTTAATAAGGTGACTAAGGCTTCATGTTGTACTGCCAAAGTGTGCTCATTAATTTGTTGGTTTTTGCTGATAAAAGTGCCAATTTCATTGGCCAATTCCATTAAGCTTGAAACCGGCGTGTTCAATGACAGGCGCTCACCCAAGTCATTATCAATCTTAGTAATTACTTCGTGTGTCTTACGGCGAAGGCCTTTGGCTAGGCTGTCTAATTGACTGGCATCAATGCTCGAAGCAGCTGGCAAATTGGCGACTTGTAGGCCTAACTCTTGGGTGGCTTCTAGGTGCGACTGTGTCTCACGCCAGACTTTTTTCAAGAAGTTGTAAGGGCCTTTTAATGAGTCATCTGACCACTCAAGAGTTTGATCGGCAGGGGCGGCAAATAAGGTGTATAGACGCACGGTGTCGGCCCCATACTGATCAATGGTGGTTTGAGGGTCTACGCCGTTGTTTTTCGACTTTGACATCTTCTCAATTTTACCAATGGTCACCGGCTGATCGTCAGCTTTTAAAATAGCCTGAGTGGGCTGGCCACGATCATCATAGCTGATTTCTACATCATCAGCGAAGTAGTAGGTCTTGCCCCCTTCAGGATTGTCACGATACAAAGTACCCGCCAATACCATGCCTTGGGTCAGCAGGTTTTTGAAAGGCTCATCGCCTGAGACCAAGCCCTCATCACGCATAAGCTTATGATAGAAGCGGGCATATAATAGGTGCATAACCGCGTGCTCAACGCCGCCCACATACTGATCTACCGGCAGCCACTTATCTGCAGCAGCTTTTTCGACCATTTGGGTGTCGTCGTTGGGGCTGGCAAAGCGTGCATAGTACCAGCTTGATTCCATAAAGGTATCGAAGGTATCGGTCTCACGCTCAGCAGGGCCACCACATTTTGGACACGTGGTATTCACAAATTCAGGGATGTTTTTTAATGGGTTACCACGGCCATCAGGCACAACATCGGTAGGCAGCTTAATCGGCAGATCAGCTTCGTCCACCGGCACGTTGCCACAATATTCACAGTTAATCATTGGAATTGGGCAGCCCCAGTAGCGCTGACGAGACACGCCCCAGTCGCGCAGACGGTACTGAATCTTACGAGCGGCCAGCTTTTGTGGCTCAAGTTTGGCCAACATTGCTTCAAATGAGCCGTCAAAATCCAAACCATCAAACTCACCTGAGTTGACCAAAGTCCCACGTTCAGTATAAGCGCCTTCGTGGTCTTCAGGTGTTTTGATAACAGTTTTGATTGGTAGGTTGTATTTGTTGGCAAACTCGAAATCACGCTCATCATGAGCAGGAACTGCCATCACCGCACCTGAGCCATAGCTCATAAGCACATAGTTGGCTACCCATACCGGCACTTCTTCACCGGTCAAGGGGTGAGTAACAGTCAGGCCAGTATCCATACCGATTTTTTCAGCTTTGGCAAGGTCGGCTTCTGCCACAGAGCCTTTTTTGCACAGCTCACAAAACTCAGCAATTTTCGGATCTTTTTCAGCAGCTAATTTGGCCAAACGGTGCTCAGCGGCTACCGCCACGTAAGTCACACCCATCAATGTATCGGGACGAGTGGTGAACACATCTAACGTGCTGATGTCATCGCTGTTTTTGTAAGGGAAATGCACCTCCATACCTTGGCTGCGACCAATCCAGTTGCGCTGCATAGTAATCACATCGCTTGGCCACTGGCCTTCAAGCTTGTCTAGATCATCTAGTAGCTCATCGGCATAGTCGGTAATCTTGAAGTAATACATAGGAATGTCGCGCTTTTCAACCGGCGCACCACTGCGCCAGCCTTTGCCATCAACCACTTGTTCATTGGCTAATACTGTGTTGTCGACGGGATCCCAGTTTACTGTGGCCAATTTTTTGTATACTAAGCCTTTTTTGTATAGTTGTAAGAAGAACCACTGCTCCCAGCGATAATACTCAGGGGTGCACGTAGCAAACTCACGTGACCAGTCAATTGATAGACCCAAAGTCTTTAACTGGGCGCGCATGTTATCAATGTTGGAGAAGGTCCATTTAGCAGGCGCAACTTGGTTGGCAATGGCGGCATTTTCAGCAGGCATACCAAAGGCATCCCAGCCCATAGGCTGTAGAACCTGATCGCCTTTTAGACGGTAGTAACGGCTTAATACATCTGAGATGGTGTAATTACGCACATGTCCCATGTGTAGCTTGCCACTTGGATAGGGAAACATAGAAAGCATGTAGCGGGTGTTGGCATCTTTACTGATGTCGTTGCTCACCTCGAAGCGTTTGTCAGCCGCCCACTTGGCTTGCTGCTCAGCTTCAATGGCTTGAGGGTGATAATGGTTTGGGTTGTTTTGTTCAGGTGCTGTAGTGCTCATAATAGGCTCTAGGTTAGATGTTTTTTATGAAGGTTTTGAGAATTAATAATAAGCAAAAATAGATACGCTAGAATAGCGCAAATTGACCAAAATTGCGATGGTAAGCGCCAATTTTAACCGGATATTGGCTTTGTGAGCTATGAAGTATTAAGCTTATGCCACCCTTAACCCTAATTTTGAGTGTTTGCAATTAAAGGTTGCAAGTCAAGCCCCTTTATTTTTAACATCACTGTATCGCATTAACACTTTAAAGGAGAGCCTTATGGCCATTGTTATTTATGGTATCAAAGCCTGCAGTACTATGAAAAAGGCATTTAGCAAACTTGATGATCTGGGCGTTGCTTATGAGTTTCATGATTATAAAAAACAAGGCATTGATAACGCCACTGTGCAGCGCTGGGTGAATGAGCTGGGTATCGATAAAGTCCTTAATAAACGCGGCACCACTTGGCGCAAGCTCTTTGATGAACAAAAATTGGCAGCCGATGCCAGTACTGAGGCAGCCATTGAGCTATTAATAGACAACACCAGTATGATTAAACGCCCCATTGTCGAGGGGAAGCATAACGGGCAGTCTGTATTATTGTGCGGTTTTAATGACGCTGAGTTTGAGGCAGCCTTTAATTAATAGGCACTCAAGCGTAGCTTTTATCTGTCTACACGCGCTAAGTAAGTCACAAAAAAGACGCAGTCTAAGGATGCGTCTTTTTTACAGTGATACCCTTTTACAGTCATAACTTATTACAGTGAGACCAAGGCTAAATTAGCTGAGCGCCGCCCCTAAGTCGCGGCTAATAAGGGTACCGACCCCCTCATTGGTAAAGATTTCAAGCAATGTGGCGTTGGGCACACGACCATCGACAATAACCGCACTTTTTACGCCGCCGCGTACCGCATCTAACGCGCACTGAATCTTAGGAATCATGCCGCCTGAAATAGTACCATCTTCAATCATTTCATCGACCTTTTTGGGGGTAAGTCCGGTGACTACGTTGCCAGATTTGTCCATGACGCCTTTAATGTTGGTCAGCAGCATCAGCTTCTCAGCCTGCAAAAACTCAGCCACTTTGCCCGCCACAAGATCGGCATTAATGTTGTAGCTGTTGCCCTCGCTATCTACGCCGATAGGGGCAATCACTGGAATAAAGTTTGAGCCAATCAGCATCATGATCACATCTTTATTAACGCTCACCACCTCACCGACGAAGCCTAAGTCAATGTCACTGGTTTGGCCATTAGCATCGGTTGTGCTCATCAGTAGCTTTTTGGCACGGATTAAGTTGGCATCTTTTCCGGTTAAACCAATAGCGCGCCCGCCATGCTTGTTAATTAGACTCACAATAGATTTGTTTACACTGCCGCCAAGTACCATCTCTACCACATCCATGGTCGACTTGTTGGTGACGCGCATGCCATCGATACGGTCCGATTGACGGCCCAATTCTTTAAGTAGATTGTCCACTTGTGGACCACCGCCGTGCACCACCACCGGATGTAGCCCCACTGTTTTTAGCAGCACCACATCACGCGCAAATGAGCTTTCAAGCTCGGGGTCAGTCATGGCATTGCCGCCATATTTCACCACAATGATTTTATCTTCAAATCGCTGAATGTATGGTAGGGCGGTAGTTAAGACTTCAGCAGTGGTTTTGGCTTGAGCAAGATTTAATGACATGATTGACTCGTCTGGGTTGTGAGTGAAAGATAAATCGTGGTTAGGGTTAGTTTAGGACTTTATCTGAATGTTGGCTACCTGCTTGGCCAAATCATCATTAATAAAGTGACACAATTTAACAAAGTAGCCTTGCACGCTTTTTAAATCAGATAGGGAGTCGCCTGCGAAGCGTACGGTTAAGCTGTTACTGGTATTGGAGGGTCTAATAATCCCAAATCCATGCGCAAAATCTAGACGCAAGCCATCAATACAGGTCAACTGCGCACCTTTAGGCAGCTCAATGCTTTGGCTGAGCTTATCGCAAAGAGCCATCAGCTTATTTAATAAGGGCGTATTTTGCTGTAGCGGTGACGCTTCATAGGCATCAAGAGGCAAATACACATCTGGGGTGCTGACCATGGGCGGCAGAGTTTTAAGAATATCAGTTAACTGAGCTGGCTTGGCGTGTTGCGCTTGATATTGTAGCCAATTAAGTAGGCGCAGCGCTGCATACATGGCATCATCATGTAATAAAAAATAGCCGTCATTGAATAAAAAATGTCCCGACAATTCACCGGCAAATAAGATGGGTGCGTGGTCAGGATTATTGTCTTGTTTGGTCTGAAGCGTACGGCGCAAGATACTGCTGCCGGTCTTACTCATTTGCGGCACAGCTCCTAGTGCTGTGATAAGCCGCGGCATGTGATGGGTACATTTAACATCAAACAGTACGATAGGTGCAGGTGCATTTAGGCAGGCTTCAACAGGTTGGTGGTCTTCGATAGAGACGCGCGCCAACAGATATAACAGATGGTCTGGCGCCAAGCAGTGACCTTGATTGTCCACCACCATCAGCCGATCCCCATCACCATCAAAAGCCAAACCTAAGTCAGCTTGATGTTCAATCACCGCCTGACTTAATTCGGTAAGGCGCTTATCCTCCATAGGATCAGGGTTGCCCTTAGGGAAGTCCCCATCTGGAGTTTTATTGATTAAAATAATATCGCACAACCTCTGATGTGGCTCAAAAAAAGCGGCGACATAGGGGCCAGTGGCACCATTTAAGCTATCGATAACCACCTTAAGGCGGTCAGGCGTTTTTTGGCTAAGCGAATGCTGCACTAACGCTAAGCTGCGAAACTTACGTATGTTGTCAAGGGCGATGGCTGCGCTATTGGCATAAGTGTGTCCCACTTGGTTGGGCGCAATGACTTTGGGGGTAGCAGCTGGGTTTGTGCTCGTAGCTGTGCTAGCATCGGCCGGCTGTTGAGAGATTAAGCGCTGGTACAGCATTTGTATCCTCTCATAGCTGGGCGACTCGCCTGAGATTAGCCATTTAATACCCAAGATATGACCCTCAGAATGACTGGCTGTGACAATAAGCCCATGGCCTTGGTATCTATTGGCCCAAAACGCCATGATAGGTGTGGTCACAAGTCCCAGCCAAATCACCTCGATGCCTCGCTCGCATAAGCTTTGCACAAACTGCTCGGCAATACTTTTGCTGCCATGACGCACATCATAGCCTATGACCACCTGGCGCGCCTGGGCAGTTTCGGCTAAATCCTGAGCAAAGGCGAGGCCCAGTGCTTTAACAAAATCTGGGGTAAATAAAGCAGCATTACCACGGATATCGTAAGCTTTAAATAAGGCTCGCTGTGCTAAAAATGAGGTCTTGGGCAAAAGGGACGGCTCCAACAGAATTGCTTTTCTGTCTCATCATCTTATATTTTTTTAACAAATACAAATAAAACTGGCTTACTGACGACCCGAATGACCAAAGCCGCCGGCACCACGAGCACTTAATTCATTAAATTCTTCGACCACTTGAAAGCTTGGACGTACTACGGGCACTACCATGTATTGCGCCATACGCTCAGCAGGATTGAGTACAAAATCTGTATCGCTGCGATTCCATACACTCACCATCAGCTCCCCTTGATAATCGGCATCAATTAGGCCCACAAGATTGCCCAAAACGATACCGTGCTTATGACCTAAGCCTGAGCGTGGTAGGATAATACCGGCATAATTGGGGTCAGCGATATAGATGGCCATACCGGTACCAATTAATTTAGTTTCGCCCGCTTTAATGGTAATAGGCTCATCGATACAAGCACGTAAGTCGATACCGGCTGAGCCATCGGTGGCACGAGTAGGCATAGGAAAATTAGCATCAGTACCAATTTTTGGGTTTAAAATTTTAACTTGTACAGCGTTCATAACTTATCCGTTATCTATTTTATGTTTGGGTAATTTGCCTATGGCGGCACTGAGCAGTTGAGTTAAAGCGCAATTAGTCTAATCTATAGACACAAAAAAGCAACCCTAACATAGAGGGGCTTAGCCTGATATGAATGGGCGTATAATATGACAGAGCTTAAAAAGGCAGTTGGCTTATAAAATAAGCAAGCTGGCCAGTCCTAAGAACGACATAAAGCCGACAATGTCAGTGACTGTGGTTAAGATAACTGAGGCTGAGAGCGCAGGGTCAATATCTAAGCGCTTTAAAAATAGCGGAATGCCAATCCCTGCTACATTGGCAGCAGTCATATTAATGGCAATGGCGCAGCCGATAACCAAGCTAATCTTAGGGTCATGGAACCAAAGCTGAGCGATAGCGGCCATAATCACCGCCCAAATGACCCCGTTAATAGCGCCCACCCACAGCTCTTTATTCATTAGCCATAAGCGGTTTGAGCCCCCGATTTGGCCCATGGCTAGGCCGCGGATAACCACAGTGAGGGTTTGGCTACCAGAGATCCCGCCCATACTGGCCACTACCGGCATCAATACCGCCAAAGCAACGACTTGCGCCAATACTTCTTCAAATTGCCCGATCACCGCAGCAGCAAGCAGCGCAGTTAATAAGTTAATCCCCAACCAAACGCTACGGCTTTTGGCACTGCGCAAAATAGGGGCAAACAGCTCTTCGTCATCACTCACACCCGCTAAGTGCTTCATGGTGCTGTCGACATCATCTTGAATAATCTCCATGATGTCCTCGGCATTAAGCTGACCGACCAATTCACCAAAGCTATTAACCACGGGTGCATAGCGGATATCTGAGGAGCGAAATACTGCAGCAGCATCTTGAATGTCCATTCGGTCATTGATGGTGATGGCTGGATCAATCCACTGCTCAACTAAAGATTGCTGCGGATATTTAATTAAATCCACCAAGCTTAATAAGCCTAACAACTGATGGCTGGCATCGACCACGATAAGTTCTTGGGTTTCATCATCGAGCAGGTCCTCATCTTGACGCAGCCAGTTTTGGACTTCCTCAAGCGTAATATTGCCTTGAATCTGAATGGTATCGGGGTCCATATAGTCACCGACTTCATACTCTTCATAGGTATTTAGCTGGCTGACTTGCTGGCGAATTTCCTCATCAAGATTAGACATCACCTCCGAGCGCACCTTGTCATCAACGGTATCTAGAATCTCAGCAATGTCTTGAGCATCTAGATCTTCAGCAAGCGTCTCAATTTCTTCTGCTTGCATGTTTTCCATCAAGGAGGGGCGAATGTCATCGACCACTTCAGCCAGTACCTGGCCTTTAAGATCAACAGGCACTTGCTCCCAAATCAATTGGCGCGAGTCGTGAGGGAAGGATTCTAATAGACTGGCAATTTCATACTCAGACTGGTCGTTTAAGAACTCAGCCATGGTAGACAAATCTTTGTCTGCCACCAGCCTCTGTAGATAAATCAGCTTATCTTCAGCACGATCATAGCTCTCTGGTAGGGTATCTTGTTTGACGGGGTTCTCGCTTTGACTGGTCATAGGTGCCCTTAGATTGCTTGATGAGGTGGGAGAGGGATGGTATACCGTTTTTATTGGGCTTTATAAAGACAAAGTATCTATATAGGATAAGCCTGTTAAAACTGTAAAAACAAAAATGACAGGAGTGCATCCTGCCATTTTTGGTTTATTTTACTAATATTTTTAGGGTTTTGCATGGCCAATCTGTGATTTGATGTCAGTCTGACGTCATCACCTGCCTGCTATTGGTTTTTTCTTTTTAGCAGCGCCTTAATATTAGACATATACTCATTGGCCACCACAGTAGGATCACGCTCAGCCTTTTTCTTTTTGGCATTGGCGGGCCAGTCTAAATGCTCCTCAGGCAGCTCTTCTAAAAAGCGGCTTTGGGTCGTAGTGCGCATTTGACCACCACCACGGCGCTGTGCAGCCAAGGTTAGGGTTAGCTCACGGCGGGCACGGGTGATGCCGACGTACATCAAGCGGCGCTCCTCCTCAATGGTCTCAGCAATGATAGAGTTGCGGTGGGGCAGCAGCTCTTCCTCAAGCCCCATAATATACACGAAGTCAAACTCTAGCCCTTTGGCAGCATGCAGGGTCATGAGGTTTACTTTGTTGGTGTTCTCTTCTTCTTGCTGCTGCTCGAGCATGTCTAGTAATACCAATTTGCGAATTACCGCATCAATGGTTTTGTCATCGTCATCTTCTGCACGGTTGATAAGTGCTTGGATACTGGTGTAGAGCACTTCAATATTGTCTAGGCGCCCTTTTTCCTGATGCGGCGTTTTTGAGTCGCTGCGCACAAAGTCAATATAACCGGTCTCATCAATCATTTGACGCACCAAAGGCACCGGATCTGGGTGCTGATCCAGCTCACGGGTATAGTGCTCGATAAAGTCACCAAACTCTTTTAAAGTACTATAAGCCTTAATGGGCAATACATGTGATAAGCCGCCATGGGTACAAGAGGCCAATAAAGAGATGCTGTGCTCTTGAGAGAACAGTCCCAACTTCTCTAGTGTGGCTGGGCCCAGACCACGTTTGGGCGTATTCACAATGCGCAAAAAGGCACTGTCATCTTCTGGGTTTAAAATAAGGCGCAAATAACCCATCACATCTTTAATCTCGCTACGGGCGAAGAAAGATTGGCCGCCTGAGAGCTTATAAGGTATCTGTAATTGACGCAGCTGCGCCTCTAACATACGTGCCTGAAAGTTACTGCGGTACAAGACGGCATACTGCTCCCATTCATTACCATGGCGCAATTTGTGAGTAATAATCTCTTTGGCCACGCGCTCTGATTCATCATCATCGTTGCGGCAGTTAATAATACGAATTTTCTCGCCTTGCCCTTTATCCGACCACAGCGCTTTTTCAAACAAATGCTCGTTGTTCATAATGACGGTGTTGGCAGCATTCAAAATACGGTTGGTCGAGCGGTAGTTTTGCTCAAGCTTAATCACTTTAAGCTTAGGGAAATCCTCTTTTAATAGCGCCATGTTCTCGGGACGGGCGCCGCGCCAAGCATAAATAGATTGGTCATCATCACCCACCACAGTAAACTTGCCAGTTGGGCCGACAATCAGTTTAATCAATTCGTACTGAGCAGTATTGGTATCTTGATACTCATCCACCAGCAGATATCTAATTCGGTTCTGCCACTTGTCGCGCAGCTGGGGGTTTTCACGTAAGATTTTGGCTGGCAACACAATCAAGTCATCGAAATCAACGGCGTTATAAGCCCGCAGATTGCGCTCATATAAGGCATAAAGCGTGGCAAAAATCATATCCTCAGGATCATCGAGGGTCTCCATTGCTTTATCCGGCTCAATAAGATCATTCTTCCAGTCTGAAATAAACTTAATTGCTTTGCCGACCAATTCACGACTCTCAGCACCCGATAAGTTATCACGCATCATCAACTCCATCAGCAGCCGCTTACTGTCATCGGCATCCATGATAGAGAAGTTGCCTTTGAGAGGCGTGTGCAGCAGCTCATAACGCAAAAACTGCAACCCAAATTGGTGGAACGTAGACACAGTTAGACCGCGGGTCTTCTCTTTTGGCATCAGTGAGGTGACACGCGCCTTCATTTCACGCGCAGCCTTATTGGTAAAGGTCACTGCAGTAATGCGTTCAGCAGGTATATTGCACTGCTCGATGAGATAAGCAATTTTTCGGGTAATAACCGATGTTTTACCTGAGCCTGCACCCGCTAAAACGAGGAGGGGACCGGACACATAAGTCATGGCCTCTTGTTGTTTGGGGTTAAGCTTACTCATGGTGCACCTTTTTATTGTCTTATCACTAGAGGGGACTGCCGACTCAATGGGCAGACTGGTTATTATAGGGGTTCAATATGAAATCACAACTGCTTTGAGACCCGCTACAACAGCTATCCCCCAAATGCAGAGCAAGGATTTTGGCATTAGCAGGCTAAATACCCTTTTATAAGTTTTAGCAACTACTTTATAAATTTTAGCAACCACTATAAATGTCTAAAAAGCGACTATAAAGTCGAAATTTTTATCAAAATAACCTTACTAGTTATGCGGATATGTAATATAATAAAACCATGACGTTAGAGTAGAGAAACAATCTAACGCTTGGCTTTCAATGAAGAGACGCATTGATATATTTAATAAATTGAGCATTTTACCCAGCACTTAAACAACATAAGTTGAGGACACGATGATTAAACGTCAAGCATTACTTTTAGCTGCCCTAGCTGCTACTTTAGGCATGAGCTCTGCAATGGCAGAAACAGCAGGCACTTGGACCGTGGGTGTGGGTGCAGCATATGTAGATCCAGAAAGTAATAATGGTACTCTTTTAAATGGTGCTCTTAAAACTGAAGTAGATACAGACGTACGTCCAACCATCACCGGTGAGTACTTTGTCGCCGATAACGTTGGTGTTGAGTTATTAGCTGCTATTCCGTTTCATCATGATATCGATCTAAAAGCGGCAGACGGTAGCGTCATTAAAGCCAAAACTCAGCAGTTACCACCCACGTTATCACTACAGTATCACTTTGATAACTTGAACAGCAATGTTAAGCCTTTTATTGGTGTGGGTGCCAACTACACCACCTTCTTTAAAGAAAGAATTAGTATGCCAAACGCTGATTTAGAAATTAAAGACAGCTGGGGTGTGGCAGGTCATGTCGGTGTTGATTTTAAAATCAATCCTACTGATGCGGTACGTATCGATGCCCGTTATATTGATCTTGAGCCAGACGTAAAACTAAACAATGATGATATCGGTAAAGTGAAGATCAATCCATGGGTATATGGCATCTCTTACGTACAACGTTTCTAATCTAGCCTGTCTAGCTTATTAATAAAGTTGGCTTAAAATAAGCCGCCTGAAATAAAAACCCCCGTATCCAATCAGATACGGGGGTTTTTTACATCAAATCAAAACTACTTATTTTAAAGCGTTGAGCTGTTTGGCAGCTTCTAGCGCAAAATAAGTTAAGATGCCATCAGCGCCTGCCCGCCTAAAGCCCATTAATGACTCTAAAATAACCGAATCGGTAAGCCAGCCGTTTTGAATGGCCGCCATATGCATCGCATATTCACCCGATACTTGATAAGCGAAAGTAGGGACGCCAAAGGTATCTTTTACCTCACGTATCAAATCTAAATATGGCTGACCGGGTTTAATCATTACCATATCAGCGCCCTCATTGATGTCCATTGCTACTTCATGCAAGGCTTCCGCGCGGTTACCAAAGTCCATTTGATACTGCTTCTTATGACCGCCTTTTAGATTGCCAGCACTGCCTACAGCGTCACGGAAAGGGCCATAATAAGCAGACGCGTATTTGGCAGAATAAGCCATAAGTGCTGTATTCACAAAGCCTTCTTCTTCCAATGCTTCACGCATAGCCAGTATACGGCCATCCATCATATCACTTGGTGAGATGATATCTGCACCAGCACGGGCGTGTGCCAGTGTTTGCTCAACCAGAACCTCCACAGTTTCATCATTGACCACATAGCCTGACTCATCTAATAGGCCATCTTGACCATGGGTGGTATAAGGGTCTAATGCCACATCGGTCATCACCACCATCTCAGGCACTTCTTTTTTTAGTGCCCGTACGGCACGGCAAGTTAAGCCATCTGGATTAGCCGCTTCACGGCCATCTTCTGTCTTCAAGCTGGCATCGATAACAGGGAAGATATCTACGGTAGTGACTCCCTCAGCCAATAACTCTTTGGCATATTGCACCAGCAGATCAATAGATAAACGATCCACACCTGGCATACTGGCCACAGCTTCACGCTGGTTTTCACCTTCTAAGACGAAAACAGGGGCAATGAGATGTTTGGGATGCAGCTCAACTTCACGAATCATGGCTCGCACATTGTCATGGACGCGTAAGCGGCGTAAGCGGGTATGAGGAAAAGTGCGATTAAATGTATAACTCATAATAAGTCCTAATAACTTTAACGAATTAAGAAATGGGAGGGTAGGGTAGACATTAAGTGACCTAAAGTAGGTCTTTAGGGATCAAAAGCAGAATAAGGGTGTTATAGATCGTTGTTATATTTCTTAAATTAGCTATCCCAGTCGCTATTATAACGCAGCTGTCGGTATATTTTGGGTTCAAGAAATGATACAAGTTATGACCGAACGTTTATCAGACTATATAATGGGCGCAATTTTGTGAAAATTGAGGGTGTCATGAATAAAAACACGATTTTAGTCACTGTCGATCAATCTGTGCAACAGCACACGGCCAAACGACTAAAAAAGCAAGCTGTGCAAGACCAAGCACAGATACCTGCCAAGCTTAAAGCAGTGGATATACACGCTAAATCTGTTCAGACAGCCCCTTTAAATCGCAGACGTTTTTTGGAAATGACCGCGCTGGGCGGCTTAGGGCTGTTCTCGTATCATGCTATAGTAGAGCCTTTATAAAAGTGGTACAGTAGTTTTAAAATAAATGAAAAGTAAAAAGATTATGACTTATTCAGCAGACTTTCGAGCTCAAGTGATTAAAAGTGTCGAACAACAAGGCATGAG
>NZ_CAJHBH010000042.1:0-25626 GCF_904846585.1 Psychrobacter sp. H7-1 | reverse complement strand
TCCAGAGGTTTCAGTCTTGTCCAGTGTTCATCTTTGAGCATAGTGCGAGGCATAGCGAACGATATCTTTTTTGTGTGAGAACTTAAAGATTAACCGTTCGCTATTTTTTTTGCCATTAATTTATACCCAATGTTCAACACGCCCTAGTGATCTTAATATCATTGCTGGGTTTTTTTGTGCTTAACATCAGGGCGTATTTAACCTTTCATGATTTGATCCGTCAGAAATGAACACTACTGATATCATTACTCATGACAGGAGTTATCGACAAGCGCGTTTAAAATGCCACATGATGACGCTGGTGCACTACTTGCACATTTCTGGCGCAAAACGGTCAAGTGATGCTTTAAGTGCATCAGTTCTTCCATTCGTATTTCCACAGCATGAATGTGCTCATCTAGCAAGTTATTCACATCGCCGCAGTCCTTGTCAGGCGACTCCCAGTATTCAAGTAAGATTCGCACATCATCTAAAGCCATATCGAGCGTACGGCAATGTAGGATAAATTGTAGACGCTCAATGTGCTCTTCATTATATAAACGATAATTCCCTTCGCTACGGAAAGGCTCGGGTAATAAACGCTCTTTTTCATAATAGCGAATGGTTTCTACTGTGGCACCTGTGCGTTTAGCGAGCTCACCAATTTTGATTGTCATAACAACCTCTATGATTTAAATAATTAAAGTGGCTGTAAAGACTAGCGCTAGAGAAATTAAAATTACGAAACTGTAGATAAATAACCTTGACTCTAAAGCCACTATAGGGTTCATAATATCATTATTCAAAGGGTAAATTATTATGAAATATCATATTGAAGGTATGGACTGTGCCAGTTGCATCGGCAAGATTGAAACAGCTTTGAAACGTATGCCTGGGGTTTCTGATGTTCAGCTGAATTTCGCTACAGAAACGCTAGAGCTAAATTTAGCCCCTGGTGCGCCGACTCAGGCTAGTGATATCGAAAAAACAATCAAAAGCCTAGGGTTCGGCATCTCTGCCAATACTGGTCAACAAACTGTATCGGCTATTGATATTGACAGCGACAATCAGATGGCTCCGCAGGATAAGCAATGGTGGCAAACTCAAAAAGGCAAACAGGTTGTTGGCCTCGGTATTTTGATGGGCAGCGGTTATGCACTGTCACTACTGTTGCCCGCTTATGGGATATGGGTGTTTGCCATCGCTGTGATTGTAGGCGTTTTTCCATTTGCGCGCAAAGCCTTAGCACTGGCTAAAACAGGTTCATTCTTTTCAATTGAAACGCTGATGTCCGTCGCCGTGCTTGGCGCACTTATCATTGGTGAAGCTGAAGAGGCCGCAGCGGTTGTCTTTTTGTTCTCAATCGGTGAACTGTTTGAGAGTATCGCTGCTGATCGCGCTCGCGCTGGCATCAGAGCCTTATCATCGCTGGTTCCGAAAAGTGCAATTTTACTTGATGCTCAAGGTGGGCAGCGTAACGTTCCAGCGACTTCATTACAAGTGAATGACCTTGTGCTGGTGCGTCCTGGAGATAGGGTATCTGCTGATGGTTCCATTGTTCAAGGTGCGTCCAGCCTTGATGATTCGCCCGTGACGGGAGAGTCTGTTCCTGTTGCCAAGACGATGGGTGACAATGTATTTGCAGGGTCAATTAACATCGATGGTGTGCTCCAAGTGCGCGTAGAAAAGACAGCCGCCGATAACACCATTTCGCGCATTATTGAGCTGGTAGAGCAAGCCCAAGCCTCCAAAGCACCCACTGCCCGTTTTATTGAGAAATTCAGTCGCTATTACACACCGGCAGTGATGGCTATTGCCGCACTAATTATTATCATTCCACCGTTAGCCATGGGTGGAGATTGGTCGACTTGGTTGTATCGCGGTCTAGCACTGTTGCTGATTGCCTGTCCCTGTGCTCTTGTACTATCAACACCCGCTGCCATCGCCTCTGGTCTTGCTGTTGGTGCGCGCCGTGGCTTGCTGATCAAAGGCGGTAGTGCTTTAGAAACTATCGGCCAAGTGAAGACGGTCGCTTTTGACAAGACAGGCACTTTAACTGAAGGCAAACCACGCGTGACCGATGTTGTTGCCTTTACACAAGAGGACTCAAGTATTCAAGGTCAGAATTCTCAAGGTCAAGATGAGATATTGGCACTTTTTGCCAGTGTGGAGACTGGTTCTAGTCACCCGCTTGCTGAAGCCATTGTTAGTCATGCTGAAGCTGCTAAAGTGTTCATACCTGTGGCCTTCAATGCTTCTGCAACTGCCGGTAAAGCGGTACACGCAACTGTCGCGGAGCGCGCGCTAGCTATCGGTTCGCCTGTTTACGCAGCCGATGAGGCATTGATTTCATCCACACAACAGGCGCAAATTGAGGCGCTGCAAAATGAGGGTAAGACCGTCTCTGTTCTTTTCGATGAGCAAAACCGTGAAGTGCTTGGATTAATCGCGCTAAGAGACGAATTACGAGACGACGCTCATGAAGGTGTGGCTCAGCTCAAAGCGATGGGTGTGCGCTCCGTCATGCTAACAGGCGACAACCGCTTAACCGCTCAAGCACTTGCCAGTAATTTAGACGTGGAATGGGAAGCTGAGCTGTTGCCTGAGGACAAACTGCGCCTGCTTAACGAGATGAAGAACAACCGCAAAATAGCGATGGTTGGTGATGGTATTAACGATGCGCCAGCGCTAGCAACTGCCGATGTTGGCATCGCGATGGGTGGTGGTACCGATGTGGCCATTGAGACGGCCGATATCGCATTATTAAAAAGTCGTGTTACGGACATGGCTAATCTCATCGCACTTTCACGTGCCACCATGCGCAACATTCATCAGAACGTCATTTTCGCTTTAGGTCTCAAAGGCGTCTTTCTGATCACGACCATATTCGGCATTACTGGACTATGGATTGCGGTTCTAGCTGATGCTGGAGCAACAGTGATCGTTACTCTTAATGCGTTACGTTTACTGCGCTTTAAAGGCGCGCCTCCACTGGTAAATCCGCCTAAAGTAGTTAAATAAAACCCTTCGAAATCAATTAAAAACTAGAGATAGCAGCAGATTTCGGGGTGGGTTCTAATAATAAAAATTCCACCGCCACAGTAAACTGCAACCGCATTAGAGTAAATAAGGTTAGACCGTATGTTGATTACAGAATTGGGCTATTTTGCCTTGCTTACCGCTTTTGTACTGGCGTTATTGCAGGTAATTCTGCCAACTATTGGTGTTATTCGTAACCAAGTTGCTTGGCAACGACTAGCCCCTAGCCTAGCTTGGGCACAGTTTGCCGCCATGATAACGTCATTTGGCGCTTTGATAGCAGGTTTTTATTATAATGATGTTTTTATCGCTTGAAGCTACCGACTCAGCGATTGAAGCTTTGTCACGCGCTTACCGTCTGTCACCAGACAATGAAGAGATTGCGACCACTTATGCGCAGATTAGCTTTTTTGCCAATAAAGGTCAGCTTGATGCCAGTAGCCGCCGTGTATTACAAGATGTCCTTGCCAAAAATCCACAGCATGAAGGTGCGCAGATGCTAATGGCAATGGGTGAGGCACGTGGTAGTAACTTTGCAGAAGCGCAAGGTTGGATTAAACGCTTACAAGGCAGCATTGTGGCCAAACCAGGTGATCATACTAAAGCTTTAGCAAGCTTAGATGAGTTAAGCAACTACGTTAGCACGCAAGAAAAGCAAGCGCTAGAAGGTATTGACGTGACAGTGAAAATTAACGCTAATTTATTACTGTTAGTGAAAGCTGATGATGTGTTGTTTGTAGCGATACGTGATGTGAAAGGGGGCCCTCCGTTTGCCGCCAAACGTTTACCCATTAGTATTATCAAGCAAGGTGAGGCTAGTATCCGCTTAAGCAATCTTGATGCGATGATGCCAGATCGCACGTTAAATTCAGCTCGTAGTGACAAAACTCAGTTAGCAGTCGTTGCTCGTATTAGTCATAGCGGTAATGCCATAGCAGAATCAGGCGACTTATCGGGTAATCCTATAATGATTAGCGTTGAACAGACTCAGGTTAATGTTGAAATCAATCAACAGATTCCCTAATAAAAAATTAGGGGCTGTCCTAGATAAGTAAAATTATTTAGGATAGCACTATGAGAAAGAGTAAACTAAGTTGGTATAAACAAAGCAGACTAATCGAGTTATTTGTTGCCGGTTCTACCGCGAGAACAGCAGCAAGCTTAGTTGGTGTTAATAAAACCACAGCCAGTTATTACTTTCATAGGCTAAGACTGCTTATTTACGAGAATAGTCAAGACCCTGGTCTATTTGAAGGCGAAATCGAAGTAGACGAATCATACTTTGGTGGCACTCGTAAAGGCAAGCGAGGGCGAGGTGCTGGTAGCAAAGTGCCCGTGTTTGGCCTATTAAAGCGTAATGGCAAGGTCTACGCTTGTATTATACCCAATGCTAAAGCAGATACTTTGATCCCCATCATAAGAGAAAAAGTGAAGCCTGATAGCATTGTTTATACCGACTCATTTAAAAGCTATAACGCATTAGATGTCAGTGAGTTTACTCATTATCGTATCAACCACTCCAAAACCTTTGTTAATGACAAGAATCACATTAACGGTATAGAGAACTTCTGGAACCAAGCTAAACGGCATCTACGTAAGTTTAACGGAGTTCCAAAAGAACATTTTCACCTCTATTTAAAGGAATGTGAGTGGCGTTTCAATCACAGTGACCCAAAGTCGCAATTACTACAATGGGTTAAACAGGGTTTGAACTAGTTATCTAGGACAGCCCCAAAAATTATTACCGTAAGTTTCATAATACCAGAGCGGTAAGTGGAGCCGTTTATGAAAGTGGCGCGATTAATAATCGTATACCAAAAACATATACGTTTAACATTGTTCATTGTATAAACATAGATAAAGAAAACAACTATGACTGAATCTACCGACAGATTAGATAGTACTAAATTGAATAGCGTTGAATCGGCTAGTACTAATATTGCTGACAAGAAGGTACCTATAGCTGTGAGTAGTACTCATCAATCGATTGACTCTAAAACCATAAATCATACGCCTAAAGCTATGTACGTGACTTCAGGCAACTCAATAACACCTAAAGATAAGTTGGACAAAATGCCAAAAATGGTTGCCAATGGCAGTCGCGCTTTTATCTGGTATTTGTTGGCGATAATGGTATTAATACTTGATCAATGGACTAAGTGGTTGGCCCAAACCACATTAGCGTTCAATGACCCCGTACCGGTCATTGAACCATTTCTCAACTGGACACTCGCTTATAACTATGGGGCAGCATTTAGCTTTTTAGCCAACGCTGGCGGTTGGCAGAAATGGTTTTTCTCAGGCTTAGCTTTTGTAATGGCTATCTTTTTAACGGTTTATTTAATCAAAGCGCCACGTGCAGCCAAGCTATTATCTATGGGGTTGGCCTTAATGCTTGGTGGTGCGATTGGCAACTTAATCGATCGTTTAAGAATTGGTAAAGTGGTTGACTTTATCCATGTGCATTATGCTGATGTCTGGAATTATCCTCTTTTCAATGTTGCAGATATAGGTGTCTGTGTCGGTGTCGCATTGATTATAATTGACATGATATTTTTAGAAAGTAAGCGTAATAAATAAGCACATTGATGCCGATTATCACAAACAAAATGAACTAGCGTCGTATTCACTCTATACGGAAAAATACTTTTTATACTTGAGTATGTTTATAACATGTGAACTGGAAGGTAATGTATGACTGGTATAGGTACTCACTCATTTTAGGTCTTAAAACTCAATACTTAAAAGCTCTGCGTAGAGCCATTATTATAGAGACATTGAATAATCCATAAATTCTTTATTGATAATAACAAAAGGAAAATACAGTGTCACAGACTCAGCCAACTATTGAAAAAATTCACAGCCTTAGAAAAAAAACAAGAGACAGCGTTAAAAAGTCTTACCCTTATATAGTCGATACACTCTAAAAATGTCATAGCACTACTGGGATGAATTTTGCGCAGCCTCTGGGAACGCAGCACGCAAGTAAAATTTATACCAGTAGCGCGTTTAAATCCATAACATTTTTACATTCAGCTGACTATAGGCTATCTAGAAGGCACCTCTTTCTTATTATTGCTCTTCATCGCCATGCCACTAAAATATATGATGGACATTCCAGAAGGTGTGAAATACATCGGTATGGCACACGGTATGTTGTTTATTACCTATATCATAATACTTATAGGCTCAGCTATCAAAATGAAAATGCCTCTTTGGGCAATACCTGCGGGCGTACTCGGCTCACTCTTACCTTTTGGCCCATTTATATTCGATCATTTACTAAAAAAGAACTTGCAGGAAAATGTAAGTAAAGAAGCCTAGAACAAGCTCTGCTATAAATGCCACAAACGTATCTTATTACTCAAGATTATTTTTCCTAACTAAATCACAAGCCGCCATCACTCATCGTGGCGACAAATGAATAACATTGAGCAGAAATTAATCACAATAAAACTTTAATTCAGACCCAGTATGAATAGTCTCACACTCCAGTTACTTTTCGAACTTATCTTACATACTATCGACAAACCCGTTTTGTTTAAAAGCTAAACAGGTTTTGTCATCCGCGATGGCTTTCCTGTTATCGTAGGGTATACCCTAGAGGAACCAAATAAAAACGCCTTATAAAATATTAATAGACCACCTAAAATAGACTGGTATAATAAAACCACTTATAACAGACTATTTTGGGTGTTTATGTTTATTAGAGCCTACCTTCGTGCCTCAACCAAAGAGCAAGACGCCAATCGTGCTAAAGATGAACTTATTGCTTTTGCTAGAGAGCATGGCCATAAAATTGCAGCATTCTATACTGAGAACGAGTCAGGAGCGATGCTAGAACGTCCACAACTCATGCAGCTCATTGATGATGCTTCTGATGGCGATGTGATCTTAGTTGAACAGATAGACCGTTTGGCACGTTTAAATCAAACTGATTGGGATACCTTAAAGAGAAAACTATCAGCCAAACGCCTTTCTGTGGTATCTAAAGAGTTGCCCACATCATATATGGCATTACAACACGGTAACAGCTCTGAGTTCATGGAAAGCGTACTGCGGGCTATAAATGACATGCTACTTGATATGTTAGCGGCCATTGCCAGAAAGGATTATGAGGATAGACGTAACCGTCAAATGCAAGGTATTGCACGCGCTAAAGCTCAAGGTAAATATAAAGGGCGGGGAAAGGACATGGAAAAGCGTAAAATTATTGCCAGCCTTCTAAACTCAGGTCACAGCTACTCTGATATTCAACAGACTGTAAAGTGTTCAAGACAATTGATTGCTGAGGTTTCAAAGGCATCAAAGCCAATATCCTCTTCTATATAATCTGACGAATATATTCAGACAGTAAAGCCAATATGCTTCCCCGTAGGTAACTCCACATCAATACGAAGCTTACCACCCATGGCTTCAACATATTTTTTCATGGTTGAGATTTTAAGGTCATTGCCACGGTTTTCTATAGCAGATAGTGAAGGCTGCTTAATACCCAAAGTTTGAGCAAGTTCTTTTTGAGAGATTTCAAGCTCCTCTCGGATGCGGTAGAGTTGGTTTTCTAAAAATAGCTGCTCGGCCAGTTGCTGAATACGCGCCTGGCTGTCTAAAGAGCGCTCTGCTAATAGCTCTTGTAGTGTCTTAGTCATGTTATAAATCTCCCAAAGTTTTAAGGTGATGCTCATACTGTTGATCGGCTGTGGCTAGCATTTCTTTATAAAAGCGCTTGTTATTACCCTTATCACCGATACAAAGTACAATCGCTTGCCTTTTCGGATCAAATGCGAAAAAGGCTCTCAGTGGTTTACCTCGATGCTGGACCCGAAGCTCTTTCATATTGGTAAATTTTGAGTCATATACAGTGTCCACTAAAGGCCGCCCCAGACTTGGGCCTTGCTGCTCTAAGACCACTAAAGCGGCAAGCACCTTCTCTTGTGTCGATTGATCTTGCTGATAAAGCCAATCATTGAATAGATCGGTTGTGATGACAGTCCACATATAAAACCATAATATAGATTATAGTCTATATACTACTCCTAATAAATGCTCATGACAACTGTGATACTTAGCTACTCTTTAACAAGTAAAGGTTTTGCTCGTTAAAACCTAACTATCCATGAGAGCATTTACAAAGACAAGCTCCACCATCTTTTCTTGCCCTTAGTGTTGATAGCTTCTTGATTAGTAGCAGGTTTTGAATTTGACTCAGAACTTACTATTTTACTGTCTCCCTGATTGTCCTTGGAGTTGTTTTCGTCTTGAGAGATACTTGATACTGATAAGTTACTTTTCATCTCTAATAGCTTGGTCTGTGCAAAGTCCTGAATACTGGCATTCGCTTTGTCCAGGCTCTTACTTAACTGATCAATTTGCTTTTGGTAATTTTCAACCAACTGCTTGTGATGATCCACCTGCTGCTGCAGGTGGACGTTTTTTAGTTTTTCCATCTCCAGTTGATGTTTTAGCTGAACGTTTTCCTGTTCAGCTTCAATGTTCACTGGCGTCCAGTGAACATTATTTTCATTTTGTTCAGTACGTTCAGTGCTTGGTGGGTTTCCAAACACCCGTAACATTTCAGTAGTATCGATTTTCTTGTCTGAATTTCTTGAGAGCTCGCCATCATCTATCTTTTTGTAGATTGTGGTCCTTGATACGCCCCATCTTTTCGATGCTTCTGATACTGATATGTTCATGCTTTGTCCAAGTGTTCAGGTGTGTTTTCTGCATATGTACAGTGCATTATAGTGTATATATGATTAACTTAATAAAAAGAGTGGAGGTATGAAGGTTCATGCAAGATAAAAATAAGCTTTTAATAATAGATTTCGCTACAAGAGTTGGCGAGGTTTCTGAGATTTTAGCTAAGAATCTATTATCAATAGACGGGATCGCTAAGGATATTCCAGGTTTTTCAAGTGTTATGGCTTTAGGAAACATTATGATTACCATAAAAGCCAATATGTTTGAAAATAAAGTACGTGCATTTTTATACGAATTTAATGAAAGTGAATTTAATAAGTTTAAAAAGGCAATATCTAAAAAAGATGATGAGCATTTAGGGCAGGTAGTTCTGAGTGCTATTGATAGTGTGGATAAGCCCAATCAGGCTCAAATGATAGCTAGAGCAACAAAAGTTTATATCTCAGATTTAGAGCAACAAAAGGAAAACTCCAAACATAAGTTTGATCATAACATCCATGCCATTAGAGGTTTGGATGATTATCTTCTAACTGGTATGCAATCTATATATGGTGAGATTGGGACCCCTAGGATTGCTTCAGTTGATCAAGCTCTATTTAATTTAGGTTTAGTTGAAGAGGAAGAGAAAGTATCATTTGCTAGTAAAACACATCCAAAAATAACATTTAAAGCGTCTAAAGAAGGGCAAGTTTTTTACGATACAATCATTCTAGGAAATAATATGTAATTCTAAATATTATTGCTCGATAATAAAGCCAGTTTCACATAACAGACGTTACGTTAAATGACTTTCGTTTAGAGTGTTTTAAGCCTGGCTCAATGAAAAAGCCCCCTTGCTAGGGGCTTTTTTTGTGGGGATTTATAATAATCCGCTAAAATGGATACCATGCAATGTGTGAGTAACGATTTTCAGCAATGTAATCACCGTTAAAAACCTTGCTGTACGTGACTTCATCGTCTGTAACCTGTTTTTGATATTTGATGAAATAACCCTCACCATCTAAACATGGTTCAAGTTCATCATACAGCTGTCTGTACTCATTAATTGTGATGACTTCACCATCTTCTAAATTTTTTATCATACTAACGCCCTTGCGGTTGTTTGGTCATAGTTGGCCAAGCAGCTGCTTAGCACCTGTTTGACCAACTATGACCTTGGTAACTTATGAATATCAATGAAATAATCAGTAATTACTTAATCAGCCGTCAGTCGATATTTTCAGCTATTGTTATTAACAAAATCGGTAATCAGTATTTTTTTGAACATTACCAACAAATTGCTGAAAGCGATATATTCAGTGATTTTCCGTATATTGATAATATAGCAAAGATAATCTTTGCTAACCGATTTATCCTGGATATTCCTTGGGATAAACCTGAGTATCTTACAGATGATGAAAGGGAATACGGATCAATAGACCCTGCAGACAATACAATGGCCAAATGTATATGGACTGAACGTGGCAGACAAGAAATCAAAATTATAGCTAATGATTTTAAGAACTATTGCCAAGAACAAGGGTTGAACAAAATTTGAGTATTTTTATACTCAAACACTGTGATATTATTGAGTATAAAAATACTCAATTGGTAGTGTAATGAATAAGATTAAAATCAATTATCACAATGGCCAAATACGCACCAGTACAACATTTAGCCAGTTAATAGCTAGATTTTTTCTGCAAGCATGGTATTCAATGCAACGAGGGCTTGAAGAAGTAGCCGACTCTTGGGTTGTAATGGATAAAAACGATATGTTTTATCGAGATACAAACGAAGTCAGAACTGCTTTTCAAGAGTCTATAAACGATCTTATTAAATACTATGACAATATTTATAAAGACATTGCGAAAGGCAAACAACTAGGGGCTTGGTCACGAGATGATATTGAATACCATATTCTACAAACCATTTCAGATAAAGGCGATGGAGTGTATCTCAAGGGACAACTAGAGGAGTTTGAAAACTGGTGTAAAAGCCAGTCAAGTTAAATAGAATATTATTTTATTTAACTAAGCCTTGATATATCAAGGTTTGCGAGGAATGAAACAAAAGAGTAAACTAGCTAAAAAGACGAAACCCCCACAGTTGGTCGCTGTGAGGGTTTCTAGAATACTAATCAGTGGTGGCTGATATAGTGCTTCGTAGCAAATGCATTATATCACGCTATCGCTATAATACAAAAGCGTAGATGTAATGGAATGTTTGAAACAGGTTAACCCTGACGAGTGGGAAAATATCCCACCTTTGGCCGAGTTGTATCAAGACTTGCCTACAACCTTGCGTTGCAGTCCTCATAAAAATAATACGGACTTCAGGCGTAAATCCCCTAAGCAAATCGCACAAAACGCATACATTGGCTATAACACGCCTAAAGTCACCACATTCATTGTCATTGACCTCGATTATGACGGCTCAATATTTGCCTACCATGACACAGGAATACCACGCCCTCAGTTTGTCTTAAAAAATCCTAAAAATGGGCATTGCCAGTACCTTTACCGACTCAAAGACCCAGTAACTTTCTTCAAGTCATCAAGGAATACCCCTATACGGCTTTTAAATGCCGTCACAGACGCTTTAAACGATGTTTTAGGGGGTGACAAGGCGTTTACAGGTTATCTCGCTAAAAACGCCCTTAATTCGGCTCACGAAGTCTATTACACAGGTGCAGAACCTTATACTTTGGGCGAGATTGCGAGCTATTTAGACTTACCAGATCTAAATAGCTCACAAGCCGAACAAGCCCACAATGACGAGTTTTACGGCAGGAATGACGCAATATTTAACACTGTGCGTAAGATTGCCATATCAATAGCGTACACAGGCACATACACGCAGATCTACGCCCAGTGTCTGGAATGGTGCGAAGAATACAACACACGATACAGCCCACAATTGCCGTATAACGAGTTAAAGAGCATATCAAAGAGCATTGCAGGATATTACACCAGTGACAAATTTAGGCGTGAATTTAGCGAGCTACAGGCTGTTAGAGGGGCGAGAGGGGGCAAGGTTAGCAAACGTAAGCCAGCGCCAACGTCAGAAGCAAGCACAGAGCCTTGGAAAGCAATGGGTATAAGCAGGGCGACCTATTATAACCGCAAGAAACAGGGCAAAATTTAGACTGCCAAAAAATTAGACTGGATAAGCCATATCAGTTAACCCCCTGTTAGGGTGCTTTTATCCTTTGGTTATTTGGCAGTTGCTTAATATTCAAGAATACACTCAATCTGCTGATTGCGTGTATTTAAACTTACATCAAAAAAATAATTTGAAAAGATAGATTAATTCAGATCTTCAAAAAAAAATAATCTGATAATTTCTGTTCGTACATTTGTTAGTCTCACTGTATCAACTACTGTATAAATCACTGTTTTTTTAGTGAAAGTGGACGTGCAGGTAAACGATACAGTAAATGGTCATAAAAATCCCCACAAACCAAGGTTATGCTCCTGAACGTCGCACTTTGTTTTATATGGTCTGAACGACCATATTGTGGATTTTTACTCCCCTCCGCTCCGCGGTTTCACCTTGGCGGTTCGTCTGGCTTGCACGCCAGACGAACGGGTTTCACTTCCAAAATCTACCACCGCCCTAGGGGCAGGTTGCCACTATCGCTGAACGCTTGTAGCCACGATTTCGGCTCCCCCACGCATCTCCGCAGGGGCTACGATGTGACTTCCTGAACGTCAGTCACCCCTTTGGGGCTTAAACTGCCTATTTTAAAATTAATACTAGTTGCTAGTAGTCGTTCTCACGACGCCAATCATCAACCTCACGTTCCACTTCTTCTTTAGCTCGGCCAGAACGTTCTTGTAATCGTCCTACTAACTTATCGCGGCTACCTTCGATATGGGTCAAATCATCGTCAGTTAGTTCTGCCCACTTCTGCTTAACACTACCTTTAAGTTGGTTCCATTCACCTTTTAGGGTTTGAGTGTTCATTTCCATACTCCTTGGATTGTGATTAAGTAATTTTTACTCATCAACTTCTTAACTAACAATCAGTTGATATAAACACTATAAGCACGGCTAAAACAAATGTATGTAGCATGAAAGTTTTTAGTGTTCTATGTGCTTTAATCCTTATTGCAGGAGTCTTACATATGTGTAGGTTGTGTTGTATTTTGAGGGATTAATTGAGATTAACCTACTCCCACCACCATAGCCGCTAGGTTTGGTGGTGGGAGTAGGTTAAAAAATTGTACTCCGTTGTAGCCAGAACGAACATGCACTTCTACTCATGGGGCTTATTGTATTGTTATGTGTGAATTGATCACAGGAGCCCAATCTAAGGCTTGAGTCTGAAGGATACAAATCACTTTTTCTTTGTTTATAATTTTTGACAGTTTTGCAATAACACGTAGCCATCTTTAGATTTTTTTAAATCTACCAAAGAGTAGACCATTGAGTCTCCAAACACGCCATCATTAATAGTTCCTACGCTCAGTAAGTAGTTATTATTGGAGAATACTGGATTATTTTTTTTACTATATTGATCATCAAAGTTTAGCTGTTGTGAAATATTGTCGTAAGTCACTGTCGCACTAGTTTTTTGGTTATTAAAGTGGTAGGTTACGCTTAGGTTTTTGTTGCTATCACACTTGTAGTTGACGACATAATTTTTCTGGTTAGATGGTTGCTGCTGGTCAGTGATAAAGGCTTTCAAATTAAAGTTTATTGCGGTGTTTGCATGCTTACGGGCATCATTGCGTGTTTGGCTTACGATAAGCTTATAATCCCCTGTATAAGGCAGGACTTGGAAATCACCAGAGAGTTCACTAGTTTTATTGTTATTTCCAAGATACAGCAACTTTAATACCACATCGTCTGATGTGTTTTGTCTTACTACTCTTAATACTTGATTAGCTTGTGCATGGAATATATATTCCTTTGTATCATACCCAGTAATACTGCCCTTGATATTCAAAACTTGAGGGTTAGCAATATTACTGTGACTATTTTTATGAGAAGTCTCTACTGCATTAGTATACTGACTATTGTTATCAGATGTTGTTTTACAGCCTGCTAAAGCAGCTATACACGACATCACCAATGCAAGGGCGAGTATTTTCTTTGATTTCACCTTAAAACCTTTCATATTAAAAAATAATTGATTATTTTAACATCCAAAATAGTTGAGTTTATTGGCGTCGGAAAAACTATATATTACATCCATATCTTCGAGTAGATTTTAGCTAGTACACAATAGACCAAAGCAAATCCAATGAAAAACATAATAGATTAACACTCCACCCCAGTGAATGATATGTTCCAGCTAATAAAATACGGCAAATATTCAAATATTATCCAATCAAGAATCCAAATAATCACGCACGGGGCGTTTATTAAATTGGCTAGCGTCTTTAATTTAGTTGACACAGAATTTTGAACACTACCGAATTAGGTAAACTTTCATAAGTATAGATGACCATTACAGTGATTGAGTGCAGGGTTCTCTCTATGCAATCAGAATTTGGTCGCTTGCTCGTCGTCTAAATACTCTTGCATAGGACGTTTGGCGAAGCGCTCAGGGTCTTTTTTAACCCATTCAACCATGTGGCTAATCCAAGCGCCACTTGATTGATTAGCAGGGTTCTGAGCTGCTATTAGGCCGTTATAGTCTGCAATAAACTTCTTGCTGTGCACTGCTCTCGCCAGTTGTTTATCAGTCAAACGTTTGATAGATGTTATTTCAGCACTCTCAAAAACATCAATTGATTTGCTCTTCTTTTTGTCTTTTAGCTGATATTTTAAGATAAGGTGGGTATATTTTTTTCCTGTCATTTCTAGTTCGTAAGATGCTTCAATTGGTGACTTATTATTAATTTCATCTATTGCTGCCTCTATAACCCATTTTTTAAGGTCTTTGTTCGCCTTGTATTTATCCTCCAGCATTAAAGCATTGCGCAAATCTTTAAGACTGATTTTACACCACCACTTGGCCTTTTTCTCATCTCTAAATTGCATCATCATAAAATATATTCTGAAGCTATAAGAACTACTAAAAGTAAAAAATTCATCAAGATATAGCTTTGTAAAGTTTTTACGTAGCTTAACGAGGTAAGGTACAACTTCCCGATGTATGACCATGCGTACAACGATATTAGCATCACTATTAGCCACAATATCTAAGACATCTAACAAGTTATATAGCCTTAATTCTCTTATAAACTCTTCATCGTATTTGGAATTGGGGTATTTGTCTTTTAGCTTTTTATACACTTCGTCTTTAACATTCAGAACACTATCAAAGATAGGGTAAATTAGCTCTCCAACTGGAGTATCAATCCTAAACTCTTTTTTACGCATTAATTTACAAGCTGTTCTAATCTCACGAACTACGTTTTTCGGCTCAACGCCAAGGCGAACAAAATCCTCTTTTGTCACATAGCAGGGCTGATTAGGGTCAAACTCTTCATTTTCTGATTTCGGCATTTGCGACAAAACAATAAGCAATAAACGTAATTCGTTTACTGTCATATCGTATGACGCACGTACTAAGTCATTGTGCATAACAGCCAACGGATTTTTATTATTTGTAGAAGTAACAACGGTAGTCATAATTTTAACCCTTAGCTCATAAAGTAGGAGGTAATTTAACATTACTCCTACTTGTGCGTCAATCCCTCCTACTTGTGCGTCAATCTCTCCCCCTTCGTGCGTCAATCTCTCCCCCTTCGTGCGTCAATCCCTCCTACTTAGACGGCTCAACCCTTTATAGAACAAACTCTCCCAGTGACCTAAAAAGCTTTTAATAACTTTTAAAAACTAAAAAAACAGATTTTTTGTTTTAAAATAAAAAAACAACAAGAAAAACCCTCAAATAATCGAAGACACCCTCAAATAATCGAAGACCATAATGATTATCTGGATCTAAAATTCACTCATATTTCTCTTAGTCAAAGGTGTTTTATCGACTAAACCCTCTTGAAGGCCTATGAGATCGTTGTAAATCGTTATTAAATGCACGTAAACCGTCCTCTATGGCTTTGTTTTGCTCATCTGGTAACTGACTACCATAAATATTTTTAAACACCTCTACAGTCGAATTTAGAGCGTTTATATAACTCTCTCGCTGACCACTTGGCAGTTTGACCACATCAAAGTAGGCATATTTAAATTGTTGGCAAGTTCTATTAAGCGTATCTGATCTATGAGATTTAGCTAATTCTCTGGCCTCTAGGGTTTGCTTATCATCAGAAATAAACTGATCTAACCCTTCAAGGTAGTTAAATGAGGAAATGATATCTCGGGTCATCCTACCCACCTCTCCAGCGCTACCCTCTAATTTAGGAATAATGCTTTGGTTAAAATCAGCTCTTTTTTGGTCAATATCTTCTTTAAATTCAAACCATGCGGTTAACCGCTCGTTATACTGCTCACGTTCCTGTCTAGGATGATTAACCAAATAGATAAGGGCCTTATTGTTGGCAATAAAACTTTCATCAATCTTGTTTTTAACCGCTATCAAATTGTCTCTAAAATTCTTACTTTGAAGATTAAGCGATGTCACAAAGTCTTTAATCACCTCAATTTGTCTATAGTCATATTTATCAGGGTAATCATTAGGGTCCTCATTCCAGCCAGGCCTCAAGCAGTTATCTGAGTGGGTAGCAGTAAGTAATTTATGAGCAAGTCTTAGCTTAAGCTGTTCAGCACGTTCAGATCTTCTCTCATCTTCGAGTTTTGCTCTTCTAGTTTCTCTATCAATTCGTCTTTGCTGCTGATCAAGTCGAGCAGCTCTTGCTCGTCGTGCGCTGTCATCGAAGGGGGTTGGGGCAGGTCTTGCTCGCTTTGTAGCGTCTTGATGGATGCTCTGAGTGATTGATTCGCTGTCTGCAGCTCTTTTTGAGTTTGCAGTAACCCAGCGTTTTGAGAGATCAATTCTGTGTTGTGCTTTATGGTTTGCTTTGTCTGCGCCATTAATCCAGTTTGGTAAGTTTTCGCATCGCTTAGTTGCCCAAGCAGTGCCTGATTTTGCGTCTTCAATGCATCGTTTTGTGCTATCAGCTCGTCGTTCTGTGTCTGCAATGAGTCCAGATAATCTCTCATTTTGACCAGTTGCCCAAGCAAGTCCGTCTCGATATTGTTTAATTCGTCGCTCATCTTCTTTCCTTTGCTCTAACACGGCGTGATTGCGTGCTCGAATCTTACGGTTAGTTTCTCCCTTTTCGGTAGCAATACCTCGGCGCTCCATGGCAGTTGCTTCAACCCCCATCTTAATGGTGGGCTGCTGATCAAGTCCTTGGTCCTTATAACTACGCTCATCCATAAGCGGTAAATTACGCTGTTTAAGTCTTTGATTGGCAGTGTCCACCCAAAGCTTACGAATACGCTTAATCTCCTCCCTTGAGGAGGGGAGGTCATTTTGTTTACGCTTTTTATTAGACCACTCAAAAGGGATTTTAAATTTAGGGTCAAATGCCAACTTACCTTCAGGCTCAATCACTGGCGCGCGCGTCGTCACCATAATATGGGCATGAAAATTACGCGGGTCAGGGTTTTGCTCCCCTTCACGCAGCCGCTTAGAGCTGGGCTTGGCATTAGGATCAAAGGGCAGCTTCATCACAGGGCGATGCAGACACACATCGGCAATCACATCCATGTCGTCACACAGCTTTTGTGCAAACTCTAGAGCAAGCGCATGACGCTCATCTTCAGGTAGCTCATAAGGCAAATTAATCAACCACTCACGCGCCACACGGCTATCAGATCTTGCCTCAAATGCTTCGGCAGTATTCCAAAGTATCTCGCGATCAATTTTGACATCCAGTCCTTTTAACGAAGCAGGTATCACAATATCACTGCTCATTACCCCATCCTTTTTAGAGTAATCATGAACCTTGCCATACTTAGCATCCTCTAAAACATCACCAGCGCGATATGCGGCACAGGCCACAGCGGACTGTCCTGCTTTTCTAGAAATTGCTTTAGTCGCAATATGCACCATAGTCATAATAACTTGCCTTAGGTTAAAGATTTTTGTACACCACATCTTTTCGTGGTGTGCGGGGTTTGGGGTGTCCCCAACGAAGGGCGATTCAGTTTTTAATGTAGTAACGTAGTGGATAGATTAAAAACTGAGTCGTTACTTCGCCCTTAGTCAGGGGGACGCAACCATCACCCATTAAAATAAAATGTATTAGGTTTATTATTATTCTACCTTAAAGAGTAGCATAGATGATTGAATGATGCCTAACGCCTTGCTATGCTAGGTTAATATTAATAAAAGGAGTTGTGATTATGTCAGGATCTATTTTTGATAATCAAGAAGCCAATGAGTTAAAAGAGCGTCAACGATTAGAGGAGTTAAAGCGTAAAGCTAAGCTGCAACAAGTAAAGCTTGATAAGCGCTTAAATAAACAAAAAATATTGATGGGCGCTTTTTTAGGACAGGTATTAGCAGGAGAGAGTGAGGATGAAAAATTTATTCAAAATTACTTTGCGACAAACTTCCCACAATTTTTAACCAGAAAGTCAGACAAAGAGTTGTTTGCAAGTATGGTGAAAAGCTTGGGGGGTGATATTGGCCTAGATGAAGAGGCAGTTAAAGCTAATGATCAGCCAGCTGAGCAGAAGCATGGACAACATAAGCAACCTGATGATACGGAATATACGGATGATGACATCCGTGAGTTGCTCTCAGATCCGCAGGTTGATGCATTTCCTCCCCATGATGATGGTTATCGTGGATAATGTGTTTTTAGTTAGGCACAATGTGCGCTAGTTTAGTCTCTTATTTTTTTACAGGATTTTTTATCATGACAAGTACCCAACAACGTGCGGAACTGCATCGACAAATTTGGCAAATTGCAAACGAGGTTCGTTGAGCTATGCTGAAGAAACCGTAGAGATAAACTTGGTAAACTAAGCGTATTGACAGGAGTTTACCATGACCAAGAAAGTAAGAACCTACAGTGACGAATTTAAAGCTGAAGCCGTCAAGAAGATAGCGGATAACAACGGCAATATTTCAGCGACCGCAAAGCAACTTGGCATCGCCATGCAAACGCTATCCAACTGGCAGAACAAAGCTAATCAAGGCAAGCTTGTAGGAACAAAGCAGTATGACCCTGAACTTATGAGTGCGCTTGAAGAGGTAAAACGCCTAAAGCGACAGCTTAAAGTTGCCGAAGAGGAACGCGAAATACTAAATGAGGAGGGATAAAGCGAAGCACTGCTTCGCCCCGACGCAAGGGGAGAGCTATGCTCGAGTTGGCGACGGCGTACTTCGCGAGAAACAGTTAGTCAGGTACGCCTTTATCAAAGACAACCAGTTCCTCTTTCGCATCACCACTATGTGCCGTGTGTTAAGGGTTAAGCCATCAAGCTATTACGACTGGCTAAGTCGTGATCTCAGCGACCAACAGATACATCGCAACCAGTCTGAATTACTGGTTAAAGCGGCTCACAATGAAACGAAAGAACGTTATGGCGCAGATCGACTGCATGCTCATCTAAGCGAGCAAGGCCATAACATTAGCCTGTATATGGTAAGAAGCATCAAAGAGCAACACGGCATTAAATGTCGTAGTCATAAGCGCTTTAAAGTCACCACCGACTCCAATCACAACAAGCTGGTCTATCCAAACGTACTGGATCAGAAGTTTGATGCTAAGCGCCCTAACGAGTCGTGGGTCAGCGACATTACCTATATCTGGACGAATGAGGGTTGGCTGTACTTAGCAGGGGTCAAAGACTTATACACCAAAGAGCTTGTCGGTTACGCTATTAACAAGCGTATGACCGCAGATTTAGTTTGCAAAGCACTAAATATGGCCATCAAGAATAAACGTCCAAGCAAAGGGCTAATCGTTCATTCAGACAGAGGCAGTCAGTATTGCAGTCACGCCTACCACAAGACCATTAAGCAGCATCAATTTATAGGCTCAATGAGCGGCAAAGGCAACTGTTTCGATAACGCTCCGATAGAAAGCTTCTGGGGCACATTAAAGAATGAGCTGGTATATCATCAAGACTATAAAACAAGGTTCACAGCCATCAATGATATTATCAGTTATATCGAGCTGTACTACAATCAGACGAGGATTCAAAAGGGTTTGGGCTATCAATCGCCAAGACAGGTGTGGTTTGATTATTATCGTCAAGCTGCGTAATTAAAATCTCCCAAGTTTATGTATACGGATTTGACGGCAGGGGTCAATAGTTTAAAACTTTTATATTTACGTGCGTTAGGACGTTACCTAGAAAAAATAAAAAACTTACACTGATTAAATTATTATGATTAAGTTTACTATTACCCTCGTCTTCTAAGTGTGGTTAGACCTTTGCCAAAATAGCTTAGTAGTAATAACAAGGTTATTATTATCAAGATAGGATAATTTCCCATAAGCATAAAGGGCGTGTTACCAACCCGTGCCTGTATCTCACCACGTAGTACAGTACGCTCAAACTGCGGTGCGCGTTTTACAATACGACCTTTATGGTTAATGATAGCGGTAACACCAGTATTGGTCGCTCGAATAAACCAGCGCCCGTTCTCAAGCGCGCGCATTTGTACCATTTGCAAATGTTGCAATGGTCCTGCTGAAGTGCCAAACCAGGCATCGTTAGAGACGGTCAACAAAAATTCAGTATCGATGGCATTTTTACGCGTGGTATCTGGATAAGCTACCTCATAACAGATAGCCGTCCCTATATTGTGTCCACGCACCTTTAGAGGTGACTGCTGATCACTACCACGACTATAGCTCTTAATATCCTGACTACCGGCCAAACTTGGGAAAATATCGAGCACGCCTTCAAATGGAATATACTCTCCAAAAGGCACTAGACGCTGCTTCTTGTATAGGCCTTCCGCTTCTACACCTCGAGCAATCACGCTATTGTAAAATGGGGGATACTTATCCGTACTGGCATTGAATGCCGCTTTATCCTTATAAGGGATACCAGTTATCCATGTCGTATTGGTCGCATTAGCCATTTCTATCATTTCACTAATAAAGCCCGCAGCCTCATCCTGAAACATAGGAATAGATGATTCAGGCCACACCACAACATCACGTCCCCACTCAGTGCGTGTTAACTTCGCATAAATCTTTAGCGTTTCTACTTGATACTTAGTCAGCCACTTTATATCTTGTGAAATATTACCTTGAATCAATGACACTGACAGATCAGGTGTGCCCTTAGGTTTTGTCCATTGCGGATTGACCAGCCATAATGATGTGCTAATGGCTAATAACAGTACAGAAACGATGGCATAACTACTGCGCCGAAGCAGTAGCTCTACTAAACTTGCAGCCAATAGTATGGCAACAAAAGAGACGGAAAAAACACCAGCAACGGGTGCTAAGGACGATAACCAATACTCTTCAGTAAATGCATAACCAACAAACAGCCACGGAAAGCCTGTGAATAACCAAGTTTTTAACCATTCTTGTAGCACCCAAAGAGCAGCAAATGAAAAGGGTTGTTTGCCTACCATACGGTTAAAGACTAGTGCTAACAATCCATGAAATAGTCCCATACCGAGACCCATCAATGCAATCATAATCAATGCGAGCCACGTTGGTGTATCGCTATAATCATGGATAGCAGTATAGAGCCAAAAGCCGCCGACGCACCATAGCCCCATACCGTAAGCTTCACCGATAATAAAAGCGCGACGACCACTCATACTTGTCACCAACAGCGCATATAAAATCGCTGGTGATACTATTGCTAGCGGCCAAAACCCATAAGGCGCTAGCGAAAATAAAAAAATAGCTCCTGCAAGCCATGCTACTACTAGCGTAAGCGATAGCGGTAATTGATTTAAGTGAGTACTCAAACGCTTTTGTAGATTAATAGTAGACAGGCGCATCGCAAATTATCCAAAATTATGAGCCTTGAATTTTTAATCAAAATCCAAAACTTAGATAGAGCCGTTAATACTACAGGCAGTATTTTAAAATAAAAACTGCTTATGATACCAGCCTGCACTGCTCAATGGATGAATTTACGTACTCCGTTTAATGGGTTATTATGCTACATTACCAAACGATATGAAGTGTTACTTGATCTTCTATAGCTCACAATATCTACAGTACATGAGAAAGCACTATGCCCCCCTTAAAAATAAAATCCAGTCTTATATGCAATCGTTATCTGTCTAAGGGGTTGCGTAGTACGTTATTATTACTGGCTGCCTCATCACTATTTGCTTGTAGCCAACCGAGTAGTGGCGTATCTGATGCAAGCACAACATCGGCATCAACTGAAGATGTTTTGGCTGTTCCAAAGACAGCTGAACCAAACGTTATAAATAATTCTATGATGACATCAGTAAGTAAACCAGACTTACTAAAAAACGTATCAGCCACTGTCTATAAAGATGCCAATTGCGGCTGCTGTAAAGAATGGATAAGTCATGCAGAAGATAATGGTCTAAGTGCAACCGCGCAAGATGTTGCGGACTTAGCCGTATTTAAAGAGCGCTACAGCGTTCCAAATGAAATGCGTTCTTGCCATACTGTAGTCACTACGGATGGTTACGTCTTTGAAGGTCATGTACCCGCTAAATATATGGCGCAGTTTTTAGAAAATCCGCCAGTACAAGCTATGGGTCTTGCCGTACCTGGCATGCCTATTGGTAGCCCAGGTATGGAGTATCAAAATAAATTCATGCCCTATCAGGTTATGCAGCTCAATAAAGACGGGACAACCCAAGTTTATGCTGATATTGAATCGGTAGAGCAGCAATTATAGTGTGTTAGCAGTTAAGAATACTTTGATTATAGTGTTAGCGTTAAAAGTAAATGAGGTAGGTATAAGACTGTTCTATTGCTTATAAAATGATTCTTCATCAAAAAATTCATTAGCTATTGCGACTTTAAAATTAAAAATAACTTTGAATTTGTAACTTTTGATGACAATGTAAGCGAATTTATCGGTTATTAACCCTTAAAATAGATAAATGACTAAGGGTTAATACAAGAATATACAGGATGTATCGAAACAATTACGTAATATTACATAAGCTAGTAGGGAATTAGCATCTATATTAATATTATAAATTATTATATTATCTTAATAATTAGTTAGACCCTATATAGGGTAATTACTTCATCCAATAGAAAAACGTCTGAGGGTTAAATCTAAATTATAGATTTAACCCTCAGACGTTTTTTTGCTTATAAAACAGTAGAAATTGTGGTCAATCTAGTCAGCTATATTCTGTACATGTTACACAAACTTACATTGTAAAATGTGGGATATTAGCAATTTTTTCGACATCAAAAAAGTATTTTTGGGGTTTTTAAGGGGAATGACAGGCTAAACAGCCTATGCTAAAGTCGGCTTTGTGTTTTGGTCAGCAGCTTGATTTGTAACAGCTTCGTAAGACTTCAATGAGCTGTGATCGCCAATAATCATTTTTTATATGAATAATATGCAGCAGAAGTATCAGTCACTATGACATATATATACTTGAGTTATTGAGATTTAATTGACTGCGCTGTTGTTGATAACAGACGATTTTGAATTAACCGTAGGTATTAGATTTATGAAACAGGCTTTATTGATTTTGTCAGTACTGGGTATGGGCATAGCACAAACGAGTGGTGCTGCTATCACAATCTCTCAAACAAATAATACCATCACCAATACTTCTGTGGCATCAAACTACGGTTCATCAAAAAACATCTATAGCACCAAAAGTGGTGCTTATGTTTCTAATAATGATGAAATTAGTCAAGCAATTAGCAACCTAAGTGCGCAGGCCAAGCAAAAAGAGAATCAGCTTTCATCATTAAACAGCCGCTTATACGCTGAAAAACAACAGCAGCAAGTCAATAAGGTTCCTGACAGCAATTCAGCCCCCGCTATCGCTGCTGCTCGCGCCTCAAAAGTGGCTTTATCTGGCAGCTCTGGATATTGTGCCCGTTACGTACGTAAAGCACTACAATCAGCTGGTTATGAGTTCACTCCAAATCCTTCAGCCTATCAGTACGCTACTCGTGGCACACTTGAGAAAGCAGGTTTCAGCAAAATCAGCAATGATATGCCAACCCAAGTAGGTGATGTTATTGTCTATGATCGCTCATCAAAGCGTCCACATGGCCATATTCAAATTTTCGATGGTACAAATTGGATTTCTGACTTCCGTCAGAACAGCATCAGCCCATACAGTGGTGTCTATGCTTATACGACATGGCGCGATTCAAAATACGTGGATGACGCATCCGCATCAGATCGTAATATCTACCTTGCTATGAATGATAAATAAGACTTTCTAAGTCAGCACAACATAGTTGTTATTTCCTCCAACCCAGTAAGGCGTGTTGAACATTCACAAATAGTCTCTGTCAGTGCCATGGTTGAAGGTTCAACACGCCCTAGTGACTAGTGACTGTGCCTGATATGGTTATTCGCAGAGCTTTGCTGCTCTGATATGTCGCAGACCAATGCATCGCTATGGGCGCTGGTCTGCGGGTGTGACAAGCTTTCAACCTGAATGGTGGCGTGATGAATACCAAGCGCAAGCAACCCTTGCTCAAGATTGGCAATCAATACGCTGGCATCCGAGATTCTCATATCCCCATCGACCATCACATGGCAAGATAGCGCATTTAGCCCGCTGGTGATGCTCCAAATATGCAGGTCGTGGACTTGTTTTACTTGTGGATGGGCAAGCAGCTTGTCTTCCACATCTACCAGCGATATGCCTTCTGGCGTGCCCTCCATCAAGACATGTACCGAATCACGTACAACGCGGTAACCACTTACTAAGATAAGTACCGCGACGATCACCGACGCTGCGGCATCGGCCCAAACCCAGCCAAACCCCATCATCAGTAAAGCGGCGATGATCGCGGCGACAGAGCCCATCAAATCACTTAATACATGCAAGTAAGCGCTTTGCATATTGAGGTTGACAGGCTCTTTGGAATCATTGCTTTTATTTGCTTTTTCTTTATTTACTTTGTCTGCATTTGCTCCATGGCTGTGGGTGTGTCCATCGCTGCCGCTACTACCACGATGCATCAGCCAAGCGACCAAGATATTAACCAGCATACCGATGGTGGCGACGATTAGCATACCTTGGGTAGCAATCTCAGGCGGTGAGTTAAGGCGTTTGATCGCTTCATAAAAAATCATCAAGGCGATAATTACTAGCGTCGCACCATTGACGGTGGCCACGATAATCTCAAAGCGTTTATAGCCAAAGGTCTTTTGATGGGTGGCGGCTTTTTCGCCGATTTTAAATGCCATCAACGTCGCACCAAGGGCGATGGCGTCGCTGAGCATGTGTCCTGCATCAGAGAGTAACGCCAAGCTGCCTGTCAGTAAGCCACCAATCGCCTCGATAAACATATAGCCTGTGATGATCACAAAGCTAATCAGTAACGTACGCTGATAGCCTTTGGTATCTCTTGGTGCGGTGTTTTGCTCTAGGTGAGTGTCATGATCATGAGCGTCTTGATTGCCAGCAGTATAGTTACTATCGTTGTTTTTATAGACATCAATAGGCTCACTTGGAGGCAAATGCTTATTTTGCTTATGACTGGCATCTTCTTGACTCATAACGTTACTCAAATTTATTAAGACTTATGGTAAATAACTTCAAGGATTAATGATAAATCTAACATAGTCGAGTATTAGAAGCTGTAACGACGAGGTAAAAATGCAGCCAGTAAGCTATAGTCGATTCACTGCAAAAATGACATCGTGCTACTGGTATAAATTTTCCTTGCATGCTGTTATTACAGAGGCTGCGCAACATTCATTCCAGTAGCACTCTTCAATTTATCACCATGTTATTTTGAACTGACTAGGGCGTGTTGAACATTCATAATTTGAGCCAGATATAAGCACAAGCAAGAGCGACCGTATTTTCATAACTCTGCTTGAGCTTATCAAACCTGGTGGCAACCGCCCTATACTGCTTTAGCTTAGCGA
>NZ_CAJHBH010000041.1:0-26002 GCF_904846585.1 Psychrobacter sp. H7-1 | reverse complement strand
TGCTTGTTTGAGTATATTAACAATCTGAGTGTCGGTAAATCTTGATTTTTTCATGTCGAAATCTCCTGCTGGTATTTTAGCAGTTAGTTTCTACTTTTACGTGTTATTGTTTTTCGGGGTGATTACCGGGTATTTTCTGCCATTATTTGGTCGTTTAAATAAATATAATGCTCCTGTAGTAGGTATGTTGGTGTTAGCTACTGTGCAAACGTTACTATCACTAATGACTATTAGTCCTGATTTAAGCAAACAGTTTGATACCTTAGTGAATCTAGCTGTTGTTACTAACTTAGTGCCCTATATTATGTCAATGTCCGCTATTTTGGTACTTTTAAAGTCTGCCAATGTGCCGCAGAAGAAAGTGATATTTACTGGAATCATTGCTTTCATTGGTACTATCTATAGTTTTTATGCATTATACAGTGCAGGTCCAGATGCCATGTTATGGGGTGGTCTCGCAACATTTGCAGGATGGGTATTGTACGGCAAAGTGGTATCAACCAAATTCGACTTAAAATTGCCGATTATTGATGAAATGGATAATAACAATTCAGTCGCTACCACGCCAACCACTATACGATAAGTTAATAAAAGGAACGATACAATGAAACCATATGTGATTGAAAATATTGTTAAGAAAGTGCTCTTTATCCACTCACAATTTCAGGAAAGGAGCGTTGCAGGTCGTATAGCATGTGCCTTAGTTGATGAACTACAGATACGTAATATTGAGGTCATTTTAGCAGATAACGCTGAGGATGGTAAAAGCATTGTGCTGGCTGATAGTGCTATCACACTTGTTCTAATAGATTGGGACTTACCTGGCAAAGATGCCAAAGAAAACCCTGCAGCTGATTTGGTGACTTTGGTTCGCCATCATCGCAATAACTTACCAATTTTTCTGTGCTCCAATCGCAGTACTGCAGGAAATATTGACCCGGATTTAATTTCTGAATTTGACGATTATATTTGGTTATTAGAAGACTCACCAGAATTTATTAGTGGCCGTATCGAGGCGGCGATAAATCGTTATAGCGACAGGTTACTGCCACCCATGTTCAATGCTTTGGTAAAATTTGGGCAAAATCATGAATACTCTTGGCATACACCAGGGCATAATGGTGGAGTTGCCTTTATGAAGCATCCTGTTGGCAGATTTTTTAGCGATTATTTTGGCAAAAACATGCTACGGTCAGATTTGTCTATTTCCGTAGGGGAACTTGGGTCACTACTCGACCATAGCGGTCCGATTGGGATGAGCGAAAAATACGCTGCACAGGTGTTTGGTGCTGATCGCACCTATCACGTGACCAACGGCTCTTCAACGTCCAATCGTGTGATTATGATGGCAAGTGTGACACGTGGCCAGATTGCATTAATTGATAGAAATTGTCATAAGTCAGCAGAACATGCGATTACCCTTAGCGGGGCTGTTCCTAGCTATTTGGTGCCGAGTCGCAATGGCTTAGGCATAATCGGACCTATTTTGCCAGAAAAATTGACGCCAGAAGCCGTTCGCCAAAGTATTTTAGACAACCCCCTAGCACAAAAAGTTGTGGATAAACAGCCGAAACACGTAATTATTACTAACTCTACTTACGATGGTATTTGTTATAACGTGAGCGAGCTAGAGAAATTACTCGGTAGTAGCTGTGACCATTTGCATTTTGATGAGGCTTGGTACGGATATGCCAAATTTCATCCTATGTACCGTGGTCGATTCGCCATGCACGATGAGCCACGTGACCAAAATGCCCCGACAGTATTTGCCACGCAATCGACGCACAAGCTCCTCGCTGCTCTATCACAGGCCTCTTACATTCATGTACGTGATGGGCGTAAGCCAGTAAGCCATGCCAGATTCAATGAATCTTTTATGATGCATGCGTCGACCAGTCCCAATTATGCAATTATTGCTTCTAATGATGTTGCAGCTGCTATGATGGATGGCAATAGCGGTAAAACGCTTATGTCAGAAAGTATCGCTGAGGCAGTAGCATTTCGACAAATGCTTGCCAAATTTTATGCTGATGCAAAGCTAAAAGATGATTGGTTTTTCAATGGTTGGCAACCAGATAATCTGCACACCATCAATGCCAGTGAATTGACCTCATCGAGTCGGCATTGGGTGCTACAAGCCAACGCACCTTGGCATGGGTTTGGTAATATTCCTGCCAATTGGGCGATGCTAGACCCTATTAAGGTCTCCGTATTAATGCCAGGTATGTCTGCTGATGGCACTTATGTCGATGCCGATATGCCCGCCATTCCTGCAACCATTGTTACCCGCTATTTATCTCACAATGGTATTCAAGTGGAAAAAACCATCGATTTTACCATTTTGTTTTTGTTTTCTCTGGGTATCACCAAAGGCAAATGGGGTACCTTGATAAGCGAATTGGGCAATTTTAAACGAGACTATGATAAAAATGTACGGCTAGAACAAGCATTGCCAGAATTGGTCAAAGCCTATCCTAAACGCTATCAAAATATGGGCTTAAAAGACCTATGTAACGATATGTTTACAACCATGCGTGACCTAAAAACTACTGCCAATATGGCGGCGGGCTTTTCCTTTTTACCTACACCCGACTTATCACCTACGGAAGCTTACGAAAATTTGGTAAACAATGAGATAGAATCCTTAGCATTGGATAATATAGCAAATCGTACTGTGGCGACAGGCGTTGTACCTTATCCACCAGGCATTCCAATACTTATGCCAGGCGAGAATACGGGTGGTTCAGATGGTCCTATCTTATCTTATTTAAAGGCGCTAGAAGCATTTGATAATAAGTTCCCAGGCTTTGAACACGATACCCATGGCGTGGAAGTCGAGAACGGCAAGTATCACATTCTTTGTGTAAAATAAACCCCAGTGTTGATAACGTCAACTAAGTAATGTGCTAGATTAAAAAAAGATGCTCACGCTATATACCATATCGTATGAGCATCTTTTTTTATTGTTAACGAGGTATAGCCAATACTGATAGGCTTTTATAGTCATAGCACCTAATTGATTAGGTGATTAGCGTCTGAGTAACTATTGTTACTAGAGACGGCTGGGTGCGTTATAATATTACACATTCTAGTGGTGTATGTTTACCTAACCTTATTCTATAAACCATACTCAAACGCTAGTATTAAAAACATCATCTCAGTAAAATACCAGACTAGGAAAAGCTTGCCAACGCTATGTATAGTATTGGCAAGCTTTTTAATGCTTCCAATATTTAAAAATTAAGTGATTATAATAAGATTAATGACCTCTTGATCAAGAAGTCATTAACACCTAACAAATTATGATTCGGCTCGCAAAAAATCTAACAAGATCATACTTAACATTGGGCTGTAAAAAGCTATAGTCATGCTTCTGAAATTCATTGTGGTAAATTTGGTCATAGGCCATGCAATGATTCTGCTTTTTATAATCACGGGTATCGGTTTATTCAAACTGGTGATGTAGATCGTGCGGGAAAGATTATAACTTCTTATTCATAGACTACTATTATTAACCGATAGCATTCAGTATTAAAGAGTTTTATCAGTATGATACTTTATTACTTCTAGAAGAACAGCTGTAATAAAATTTTAGATTTGAGTATGATGGTTTATTTATTTTTGCAGAAAATGAGGTCTAATAAAATCAATACTTTACGATAGTCTCAGTATGATACTTTATTACTCGCTGACATTAGCTGTCAGCGAGTAATAAAGTATCATACTGCTGACGCCGATATGACTTTAGCACATTCACGGACAAGCACGAAAAAGCCCCTGCTAGATATCTAGCAGGGGCTTTTTGATGGCAGGCTTGAGCCAAGCTTATTAAGTTATAAATGAGGCGAAAACTTAACGTAGTCCTTTGTAAAGAAAATAACAGCCCACAACCGTAAGCAATATGGCAAAGCATTTTTTTAGCATGGCAGGTGATAAAATGTGCGCCACTTTTGCGCCCAGTTTGGCGGTAAAAAAGCTCATGACACTGATGCCCAAAAAAGCATAAATGTGTACGAAACCAATGGTATTAGGGACATCTATTTTTTGCTGCATGCCAAATAACATAAAGCCCAATGCGCCGGCGATGGCAATAGGTAAGCCGCAAGCTGCAGAAGTACCGACCGCTTTTTGCATAACCACGCCATAACGGGTCAAATAAGGCACAGTTAAGCTGCCACCACCAATACCGAAGATAGCAGAAGCAATACCAATCACCCCTCCTGCTGCTAGCTGTTTAGGTTTTGACGGCAGTATGGCCGGTGCAGTATTGGCATCAGTCGTGCTGGCCGCTGCCTTTTTGCCACCGAAGAACATCCTATAGGCTACCCACAGCAAGAAGATACCAACAATAATCTGTAGGTGTAGTCCCGATATCTGGCCGGCCAATCCTGCACCAAAGAAGCAGCCTAATGCCATGCCAGGCGCTAGGTTTTTGAACACCGGCCACATCACTGAGCCCTTTTTATTGTGCGCCATAAGTGAGCTTATCGAGGTGACAATAATGGTCGCCAGTGAGGTACCTAATGCTAGATGCATGATGGTATCTGGGTCATAGCCCATTTGAGTAAACACAATAAACAACAGCGGTACGATGATGGTACCACCGCCCACGCCAAATAGCCCTGCTGCAAATCCTGCCAGAGCGCCAATGATTAAAAAGATGATTAATTCCACAGGGTAATTTCTTCTCAGTTAAAAGTTGGATTAGAGGGCTACTTTATTGAGACAGCCATTTCATTTAAAAGCTGTGTTATTTATAAGGCCTTTTAAGCAAAATAGCCACCGGCATTAATAACTGTCTCGGTTAGGATAGTGCCAGTTGACCCAATTGGCCTAGCCGGTGGTACGAGCGATTAAAGTAAACCAAACTTTGCTCAGCAGTATCTTCGGCTTTAGGCAGCTGAATATCTACCACACGGCACATAAATACGCTGTGTGTACCTATCTGCTGGATTTGCTCAATCTCACAATCGAAGCTGACCAAGGCATCTTGTAATACCGGTGCTCCGGTGGCAAGCTCAGTCCATTGGCCTTGCTCAAAGCGCTCAGCCTGAGTGAGTCTTGAGGCGAAGGCATTAGAGAGGGATTCATGCTGCGCGCCCAATACATTGACACTCAAAATTTTATTGTTAACAAAATGGCTGTGTGAGCGTGAGGCTTGATTCATACAAACCAATAAAGTTGGGGGCATATCAGTAACGCTACACACCGCAGAGGCTGTGAACCCATGCATGCCAGAGTCGCCAGTGGTGGTCACCACATTGACGGCGGTGCTCAACAAAGACATGGCATCTCTAAAGTCAGTAGCTTCAATCATTACTTCAATCCTAAATCAAAAAACGAGGGCGGCTACAGATGAGCCGCTTTTTTTGAGATGACTACAGCTTAAGAGCTTAGCTCATCACGAACAATTTTAGCGCCAGCACTCAATGCTTTTAGCTTACCTTGGGCGACTTGGCGAGACAGCGGCGTCATACCACAGTTAGTCGAAGGATAAAGCTTGTCTGCATCCACAAATTGCAGCGCTTTACGTAAGGTATCCGCCACCTCCTCTGGGGTCTCAATAGTATTGGTGGCCACATCAATGGCACCAACCATGACTTTTTTGCCGCGAATCAGTTCAATTAGATCCATGGGCACCCGTGAGTTTTGACATTCTAGCGACACAATGTCAATGTTTGACTGTTGCAGCTTAGGAAACGCCTCTTCATATTGGCGCCACTCTGAGCCTAAGGTCTTTTTCCAGTCATTATTGGCTTTGATACCATAGCCGTAGCAAATATGCACGGCAGTTTCACACTTTAGACCTTCAATGGCACGCTCTAAGGTGGCAATACCCCAGTCATTGACCTCATCAAAAAATACGTTAAAGGCGGGTTCATCAAACTGGATGATATCTACACCAGCCGCCTCGAGCTCACGGGCTTCTTGGTTTAGAATTTTAGCAAACTCCCAAGCCAGTTTTTCACGGCTTTTATAATGACCATCATATAAGGTGTCAATCATGGTCATCGGGCCAGGCAAAGCCCACTTGATTGGCTGATCGGTTTGTTGACGTAAGAACTTAGCGTCTTCGACAAAGACTGGCTTTTGACGACTTACTGCGCCCACTACCGAGGGCACACTGGCCTCATAACGGTTGCGTATTTTGACGGTTTCACGCTGTTTAAAGTCGACACCATCTAAATGCTCAATAAAGGTAGTCACAAAATGCTGGCGGGTCTGCTCGCCATCACTAACGATATCGATGCCGGCATGTTGCTGTTCTTGTAAGGTCAAGCGCAGCGCATCTTGCTTGGCTTCAATCAGCTCATCGCCTTCTAGTTTCCAAGGTGACCAAAGCTTTTCAGGCTCAGCCAACCAAGAGGGTTTGGGTAAGCTGCCAGCGGTCGAAGTCGGTAATAATACTGCCATGGTGGTTATCTTCTCTATTTTAATAAGGCTTAAAAAAACTTAGTTTAAAAGGCGGTACAAGGTTTTTTGTATAAACCATTAAGCCGCGTGTTTTTGAGGCTTGACCGCTTCAGCAGGGTAGCGCACCTCATAGCTTGCTGCCCACTTATTAAGCGTGTCTTGATAAGGCTTGATAAACTGCTGTTCAGTGAACTTGCCTTGTTTTACTGCCAGTTGGCTGCGCTCTTCGCGGTCATATACCACTTGAGTCAGTGAATAGTCTTGATAGTTTAGGCTCGGCTGATACACATCACCTGCCGCTGAGTTGGCATTGTAAATCTCAGGGCGATAAATCTTTTGGAAGGTTTCCATGGTACTAATGGCACTGATTAATTCAAGGTCCGTGTAATCGGCGAGTAAATCACCTGAGAAATAAAAGGCCAATGGAGCCACGCTACCCTTAGGTTGAAAGTAACGAACTCTTAAGCCCATTTTGTGGAAGTAGTCATCAGTCAGTGAATACTCATCTTGCTTGTATTCCACCCCCAATACCGGATGTTGGTTGGTAGTGCGATGATAAGTTTTGCTGGTCGATACACTCAAGCAAATGACAGGCTGCTTATTAAAATTGGCTTTATAAGCGTCTGAGTTTAATAAATGCTGAAACAGTTTGCCATGTAGGACACCGAAGCTTGCAGGTGGCGGCGTGTTTGGATTTTTATCAAAATGATCTAGCAGTACCACGCTAAAGTCATAGTCGCGCACATACGATGAGAAGCTGTTGCCAACAATACCCTCGATGCGTCTGTTCTGTTTGTGATCAACAATGGTGGTTTGCAGGATTTCAATGGCTGGGAAGGTATTACCATTACCCTCGACATCTAAGTTTGCAGAAACAATATCAACTTCAACAGAATAGCGGTCAGCATTTGGATTGTCCCAATTTGCCAGTGCATTAAAGCGATTATTAATCATGGTCAGCGTCTTGCGTAGGTTTTCTTGACGGCTCTCACCACGTGCTAAGTTTGCAAAGTTGGTGGTCAGACGGGTGCTATCAGCCGGCTTATAGTGTTCATCAAAACGGATTTTTGAAATCGAATAAGTAAATTTATTGCTCATAATATTTGCTACCCTAGTTGTTCAAGATAAAACCAAATTTGTGTATGAGATGAATGATACTCAAAGTATGAGATGAATAAAAACGATACTATTTAAATAAAACATGAATTAAATTCATCTTATTGAGTTTTAATAATTTAAGCTATCTAATCGTAACGCCTAGGGTGGGTTGGATATTGCAATAATATTTTAGCTGTTAGTCTTGTAATATAAGGCTTTAAAGGGTTTTTGATGTGGTTTTTTGTTGGTGTGATATCTGATAAACAAGCCATATTGAGCATGAAGCTGAGTCATTAAAGAGCGTTCTATGCTCATGTGCTAAATAGTATATTTTTTAATCAACATGAATTTTGGTCATGATATTGTTAAAAACTATCAGCATGCCAGCTTGACGTTATTCAAAACTTGCCGCCAAAAAAAACACCTGACATAAGACAGGTGCTCTTTTTATTAATACGTTATCAGTCAGTCATCAATAACTGTTACAGACTGATTATTTGCTCTTAGGAACTGCTTTAAAATGCGCTACTTGCTTTTCGCTACTGATAACCAGCATGGGATGTTTGTTGGTATCTTCACTTAGCGTGTAATTACCCATGGCTGTGGCCACTGTAGCGGCATCGAACTTAGCTTCAGCATCTGGACAGGCCATCATAGTGCTCATAATATTGCCAAGCTTTAGCTTATTATCACTGATGGTATAAGCCGATGAGATGTTATTACAAGTATTGATAAATGACACCATGTCATGATTGTCAATTTTATTGAAGCTTAGTGTTAGTGGCTTGGAAGGATCGATAAATAGGTCAGTAACCTTGTTACCATTGTTGTCCATGGCATCGATTAACTGCCAATCATTGGCTTGTAGTGCAGCATTGGTCAAAGGATGGGTGGTAATTTGTGGGTGCGCATGTGAGGTCGCAGGTGTTACATTGGTGGTGGTTTGACAACCTGTAGCAAGAGCCCCTATAGTAAGGGTGGCAGTCATCATTAAAGTGGTCAAAGCTTTCATGGAATATCCTTCAAATAAAAATAAAATAGAGTAAATCTGCGCAAAGCTATGGTTGTTTAATTGTGGCTATGAGCGCGCAGCTTAAGCCTGCCATTATCACAGAGCCACCAAATCTACACAAGCTGCGTTAACCATTCAAATACCATACTCACGTTTATACCCCTAATAAGCCCCATTTTTATATCATATGTGAGCTGGGACGCGGATTTTTTTGTCAGCCACTTATTTTTCAGTCGCAGTAGCGTATAATAGGCGCAAAGATTATTTTGATAGTGACTGTCATAGGATTTGGTATAGAGTTTGGTATAGGATTTGGGCCTAGATTTTTCTTAGATACTAAGCAATCAGTCCATTAAACACTAAGGTTAAGGATTTTATTGTCGTCCTATGTTACCTTTATAACAAAAATTAAGTCACTGGTTTTATTCCCCTTTTTTCATGACTCTTTAATAGAAATAGGAAGCACTATGAGCTATCAGCAACAGTTAGAACGCATCAAAAATGACATCGGTTTTATCGCAGCTTTAGACCAAAGTGGCGGTAGCACCCCAAAAGCATTACGTATGTACGGTGTGGAAGAGAGCGAATACTCAAATGATGAAGAGATGTTTGCTAAAGTACACGAAATGCGCACTCGCATCATGACATGTGAGACTTTTGATAGTGGCCGTGTATTAGGTGCCATCTTATTTGAAGACACTATGGATCGCGAAGTCAATGGTAAGCCAACAGCCAATTATCTATGGGAAGACAAAAACATTGTGCCTTTCTTAAAGGTAGATAAAGGTCTGGCTGAAGAGATCGATGGCGTACAAGTGATGAAGCCGATTCCAAACTTAGCAGCACTACTAGAAAAAGCGAAAAATTATCCTATTTTTGGCACAAAGATGCGCTCTGTGATTCATCAAGCTAGCCAGCATGGTATCGAGACTGTGGTGCAGCAGCAGTTTGATGTGGCTAAGCAAATTTTATCTGAAGGCTTTATGCCCATCGTCGAGCCAGAAGTAAACATTGAAAGCAAAGACAAGCTTGAAAGCGAAGTGTTATTAAAAGAAGAGATTTTACGTAACCTAGATAGCTTAGATGATGATCATCAAGTGATGTTAAAACTGACTTTGCCTGAAGAAAAAGGCTTCTACCAAGAGCTTATTGATCATCCAAAAGTGCTTAAAGTAGTGGCGCTATCAGGTGGCTATAGCCGTGATGAGTCTTGTGATCGCTTAGCTCAAAATCCAGGTATGATTGCCAGCTTCTCACGTGCTTTCACTGAAGGCCTATCAAAGTCTCAAACAGACGAAGAATTCGCAGCCACCATCGATGCGTCTATCGATAAAATCTATAACGCCTCTAAAGTATAATTGTTATAGTGAGTTAGGTGTTCTATCTGCTAATAGCACTATAAGCTTATAAAAAAGCTTGAACCTCCATCTAGAGGTTCAAGCTTTTTATTTAATAAAAATGGCGATTGGGATTAAAGCCCTTTGTCCTACAGTACAGCTTACACCTCTTTATAAAGCTGGCGTCCCTCGCTATTATACTTCTCTGTCATCTGAGCCATGCCCTTTTGTACCTCTTCAAAACTGGCTTCACCTACTTTTTTAACCAGTTCAGTGTCGACCTCTTTGATAAGATGCACCGCATCACTAAGCTCGCCACTGCTTGGGGTGACCTCAACACCAGTAGGCAGGCCGGCTGCATACTCACGCACATTTTGGGTGATTTTCATTGAGCAAAACTTAGGCCCACACATAGAGCAGAAATGGGCAGACTTGTGCGCATCTTTTGGCAGTGTTTCATCATGGAATTCACGAGCCGTGTCTGGATCTAAGGCTAGATTAAACTGATCATCCCAGCGGAACTCAAAGCGGGCTTTCGATAACGCATTATCACGTGCCTGAGCGCCAGGGTGGCCTTTGGCTAGGTCAGCGGCGTGAGCGGCGATTTTGTAAGTGATGATGCCATCTTTCACGTCTTTTTTATTAGGCAGACCTAAATGCTCTTTTGGGGTCACATAACACAGCATTGCCGTGCCAAACCAGCCAATCATAGCGGCGCCAATAGCACTGGTAATGTGATCATAGCCTGGTGCGATGTCTGTGGTTAATGGACCAAGGGTATAAAAAGGTGCCTCAGAACACATCTCAAGCTGCAAATCCATGTTCTCTTTAATGCGGTTCATCGCCACATGACCTGGCCCTTCAATCATCACCTGTACGTCATGCTTCCAAGCCACTTGAGTCAGCTCGCCTAAGGTTTTCAGCTCACCAAACTGAGCCTCATCATTGGCGTCTTGCAAACAGCCTGGACGCAGACCATCGCCTAAGCTAAAGGCCACATCATACTGCTTCATGATGTCGCAGATGTCTTCAAAGTGGGTGTATAAGAAGCTTTCTTTGTGATGAGCAAGACACCACTGCGCCATGATAGAGCCACCACGAGAGACGATACCTGTAAGACGTTTTGCGGTTAAAGGCACATAGCGCAGTAGCACGCCGGCGTGAATAGTAAAGTAATCCACGCCTTGCTCGGCTTGCTCAATTAACGTATCGCGGAAAATCTCCCACGTTAAGTCTTCAGCGACGCCGTCAACTTTCTCTAACGCTTGATAGATAGGCACCGTACCGATAGGCACAGGTGAGTTACGGATAATCCATTCACGAGTTTCATGAATGTTCTTACCAGTCGATAAATCCATGATGGTGTCGGCGCCCCAGCGGGTAGCCCAGGTCATCTTGGATACTTCCTCATCAATGCTTGAGCCCAGCGCTGAGTTACCGATATTGGCATTAATCTTTACCAGAAAGTTGCGCCCGATAATCATCGGCTCAGACTCTGGGTGATTAATGTTATTGGGGATAATAGCGCGTCCAGCGGCCACTTCAGCACGCACGAACTCAGGGGTTATGATTTTTGGGGTATTGGCACCAAAGGTCTCGCCGGCATGTTGGCGCATATCGGTTAATTCATGCTGCTTTTGGGTCTCACGGATGGCGATGTATTCCATTTCAGGCGTGATAATACCTTGGCGGGCATAATGCATTTGAGTGACATTTTTGCCAGCTTTGGCACGGCGAGGTTTATCAATATGAGCAAAACGGATGTTGGCGGTTTTGATATCACGCGCACGCTCTTGACCATAGTTGCTTGATAAGCCGTCTAAAACTTCGGTATCGCCGCGCTCTTCAATCCATTTTTCACGTAGCTTTGGTAAGCCTTTGGTGAGGTCAATATCGACACTCGGGTCAGTATAGACGCCTGAAGTGTCATAGACATAAAAAGGCGGGTTCTTTTCTCCATTTTCTAGGCCAAAGCCGCCAGTGGGCGTATCGGTTAAAGTGATTTCACGCATCGGCACTTGAATATCAGGACGAGAGCCCTCGATATATATTTTTCTTGACGCCGGCAGGCTGCGGGTTAAGTCGCGAGCCTCTTCATCGAAGCGCTCATCCTCTACATTACGGTGTGCTGGCGTTTTAATGGTGTGTTGTTCATTACTCATAGAAATGTCCTTATTTTTTGTTAATGGCAAGGTGCCATAGAGGCTTTTAGGGTAAAAGGCTAAAAACCGGTAGTAAAAATAAAGACTCAGTGAGTGCAGATTCTGTCGCTTAACAAAGCGAATCCCTCTTTTTTAACACAAACACATTGACTCATAACGCTTAGAGTAACCTGAGATAAGATACATCCAAACTGATTTATCTTAAGCGCATAGCACGCATTAATTCACAACCCTCGAGGGCTGTCATAGCAATAAGCGTTGTATTTTTTGTGATAAAAATAAGGTATAGGGGAGTTGCAATGACTTTCCTACGGCGGTATTAACCGCATCAGGTTCAACGGGTGATGTCTCAGCAAACGCGTGGTTATCTATAATCGCATTTCAGCGGCTATCAGATAACGCAAGGTCTGCACCCCGAGTCTTAATGGTTTTATTAAGGGCTATCTTATCAAACTTTTAGAGCAATAACAGTCCTCAATATTATTTTAATTTTTTCTAGGGCGCTGCGGTTTTACAAAGTTATTGTTTGCGGTATTTGCCATCACCTTTGCTTAATACTTCAACGGTCACTTTACAAAGATTGCAATTTAGCGATTGGTTGGCCTTCTTAGACAAATCGATAATACGGCCGGGCGCAAAAGGACCACGGTCAGTTATTTTTACCACCACCGATTTGTTATTTTTAAGGTTAGTAACTTTTACTTTTGAACCAAAAGGCAATGATTTGTGGGCGGCTGTCATGGCGTACATATTATAAATAGCACCGGAAGCGGTTCTTTTTCCATGAAACCCGGGACCATACCAAGAGGCAAGGCCAGCATTGGCAGGCGCACTCAGTAATAAGGTTAATAGAAGGGTAACTGGTATAAAAAGCTTTTTCATAAATTGGACCTGTAATGGAATAAATGATTGGCACCTGTGATGGCAATAAAATCTTGGCGTTACTGTGAAAAGCAGTGAACCGCGATCAAAACCTAATTGTCTGCACCAAAACATCGAGGGCTAATTCTACAGGTAATTAGTTTAGCGATACTTTCTAATGGTTAAAGATAATGTAATGAATCCTTAACCGAGTAGCGTCTTATGCTATGCCAGTAAGGTTCAAACACCGTCATAGCCAAATGTTCAGCGCAGTACAGTTGCGTAACATTACTCACCCGACTTTTTTTGAAGTTACCTATTTCTTACAAAAGATATTCATTTCATCAAACTGTCATATTTAGACGTCAAAATGTATTCAATCCAATACAAGACCGATAAAAGCGTCGTCAATTACAGTCATTTATATCAAGCCGCTTTGCTTTATCCGTTATTAAGTCTCTGTATTTCTTATATTTTATATAAAAACATTTTTTACTCTTTAGGAGAGACCATGCGTTATTCACTATTAGCTGTCACTGTTGCCAGCATGTTGGCCCTAACTGCTTGTGATAAGAAAGAAGCGGCAACAGCTGACGATACGACAGTGGCTAGCTCGGCAGCAGCCAGCACAGCAAATACTTCAGAATCAACGTCTGCTGCAGCGGATGATTTCAAGTCAGCTGAAGGCATTGAGATGAATATTACCGGTGCAGGTGCTTCTTTCCCGCAGCCTATCTACATCAAATGGTCAGCGGACTACAACAAAGAAACCAAAGGTCAGGTGAATTATCAGTCTATCGGTTCATCAGGCGGTATTAAGCAAATCGTCTCAAACACAGTAGACTTCGGTGCCTCTGATGCTCCAATGACGCCTGAAGAGCTAGAAAAAGAGGGCTTAATCCAATTCCCAACCGTTATTGGTGGTGTGGTTCCTGTTATCAACGTTGAAGGTATCAAGCCTGGCGAACTAAAGCTAGATGGCGAAACGTTAGCCAATATCTACTTGGGTAAAATCAGCAAGTGGAATGATCCTGCAATCGCTGCCTTAAACCCAGAGTTGACCCTGCCTGACACCGCGATTACTACAGTGTTTCGCTCAGACGGTTCAGGGACTACTTTTAACTTTACAGACTATCTGGCTAAAGTATCACCTGAATGGAAAGACAGCATCGGTGTTGATAAGACCGTGCAGTGGCCAACGTCAGCGACAGGTGTGGGCGGCAAGGGTAATGAGGGCGTGGCCAGCAATGTCAGTCGTATGGCAAACTCAATTGGTTATGTTGAATATGCTTACGCTAAGCAAAACAACATGTCTTATGCTGCCATGAAAAATGCAGCCGGCAATATCGTACAGCCCTCTGCTGAAACTTTCGCCGCTGCCGGTGATATTGACTGGTCAAAACAAGACGGTTTTTACAAGGTTATTACCAACTCAGATACCGATCAAGCGTGGCCTATCGCTGCTGCTACTTTTATCTTAGTGCACAAAAACCCAAAAAACCCACAAAAAGTGGCCGGCGTGCTTAACTTCTTTGACTGGGCATATACCCGCGGTGATGAAGATGCTATGAGCTTAGACTTTGTACCCTTCTCAGATAAAGCTGTGGCTTTATTCAAAGCTAAGTGGAATGAAGTTGTAGATAAAGATGGCAAGCCAGTTTATACCCCAGCGCAGTAAGCAATATTTGTATTAACGTTTAGGTACCTAAATACCCAGTTATTTAGGTACGCAAGCAGTAGCAGCTAGATTAGGTGTTATTTAGGTATTCAATAAAACGAGGCTGTCATGGCAGATCTACACTCCCAGTTAGCAAAACAAAAGCGTTATGATTTTTTATTCGTTAATGCGACCAAAGCATTTGCGATACTGGTGTTATTGTCATTAGGCGGTATCTTACTGTCATTAATTATAGGAGCTTGGCCAAGTATCCAAGAGTTTGGCCTGGGCTTTTATACCAGTAATGACTGGAATACGGTAGAGGATAAATACGGTGCATTAGCGCCCATCTATGGCACTTTGGTCACTTCAGTTATTGCCATTTTAATCGCTGTGCCAGTCAGCTTCGGTATTGCAATCTTCTTGACTGAGCTGTGCCCTGCATTTCTAAAGCGTCCTTTGGGCATCGCTATTGAGTTGTTGGCGGGTATTCCCTCTATTATTTATGGTATGTGGGGGCTGTTTGTATTCGTGCCATTTTTTAGCACTTATATTCAGCCGTGGTTTATTGAGCATGTCTCTCCACTGCCATTGGTGGGTCAGCTTTTCGCTGGTGCCCCAATTGGTTTGGGTATGTTTACCGCCTCTTTAGTGTTGGCCATTATGATCATTCCTTTCATTGCAGCCACCATGCGTGATGTGTTCTCCGTCGTACCTGACTTATTAAAAGAGTCAGCTTATGGCATGGGTGCGACCACGTGGGAGGTGATGTTCAAAATTATCTTGCCCTACACCAAAGCGGGTGTAGTCGGTGGGGTGATTTTGGGTCTGGGCCGCGCTTTGGGAGAGACAATGGCAGTGACCTTCTTAATCGGTAATGCTTATAACATTAGCCCAAGCCTGTTTACTTCAGGGGTAACCATCACTTCAGCTTTGGCCAACGAATTTGCGGAGGCGGGCAGTGAATTACACTTAGCTTCGTTGCTACATTTGGGTCTAATCTTGTTTGTTATTACCTTTGTTGTACTGTCTATCTCAAAGCTTATGCTGATGCGTATCGACAAAAAAGCAGGCAATTAGTCACTCTAGTCACCGACCAAGTCTTCACTGTTTATCAGTATTTACCAACGTTTACCAACGATTTTTTATTTCAACGAATTAAATGACCGAATATAAGTTTGTCAAAGCCGCGGTTGTGGTTTTTGACAAATACGGAGAAAAAAGCCAATGCGTTCTGCTAATGCCACTACCGCCATTTCAACCTCAAGTTTTGAGAGCCGTTATAACAAAGGTCTTTATAGTAAGCGCCGCTTTATTAATAAGCTTGGCTTGGGCTTTGCAATCTCTGCTATGGCATTTGGCTTGTTTTGGTTGGCTTGGATTTTAGTTACCTTGTTTGTTGAAGGCTCTCAAGCGGTTTTAGACATGCCGATCTTTTTGGCAGACACGCCGCCGCCACAGACTGAGGGTGGGCTACGTAACGCCATTGTTGGCTCTATCATGTTGGCTTTCTCAGGCTTATTTATTGGAGCGCCTATCGGTATGATGGCTGGCATTTATCTGGCGGAATTCTCACAAGGCAGCTGGCTTGGCAAAGTAACCCGTTTTTTAAATGATATTTTATTATCGGCACCTTCAATTGTTATCGGTCTATTTATCTACGCGCTGATGGTAAAAGGTCAGCACTTCTCAGGTTGGGCTGGTGCATTGGCTTTGGCACTGATTGTGATTCCAGTTGTGGTACGTACCACAGAAAACATGCTTAACCTCGTACCCAACACTTTACGCGAAGCTGCTTATGCCTTAGGTACCCCTAAATGGAAGCTGGTTACCACAGTGACGGTTAAAGCGGCTCGAGTGGGCTTGACGACCGGTGTGTTATTAGCCTTTGCGCGTATTACTGGTGAGACAGCGCCGTTACTATTTACCGCCTTTAACAACCCGTTCTTTAGTACCGATATGAATCAGGCGATGGCCAATTTGCCCAATACCATCTATCAGTTTACCTCAAGCCCTTATGATAACTGGCACACACTAGCTTGGGCGGCGGCGCTACTTATTACCATGACGGTACTGACACTAAATATCTTGGCCCGCTTAATCAGTGGCAAAGAGCAAAGCCGCTAAGCCCAAACTGAATTTAGCAACACATGACGCACAAGCACTAAGTCAACCAATGACAGCACATACTGCACGCAAGATGGGACACAATTATGAGTGATACATTAAAGAGAAAACCTGTGAATAAAACCACCAGCACGCAAGCGACAAGCTTACTGGGCCAGCCGATGACTACCGGTGCCCAAATTGCTCAGCCGGATACCACAAGCTTTAACCAGCAAACGCTAGCGGATATACCAGACAACATGCCAGCCGCTAAAATGCAGGTGCGTGATTTGAGCTTTTATTATGGCGATTTTAAAGCCCTAAAAAACATCAATATCGATATTCCAGAGAAAAAAGTCACCGCTTTTATTGGTCCTTCAGGCTGCGGAAAATCTACTTTGCTGCGTACTTTTAACCGCATGTATGATCTGTATCCTGGTATGCGTGCTGAAGGTTTGATTAATCTTGATGGCAAAAACATTTTAGATAAATCAGTGGATGTGAACTTACTGCGTGCCCGTGTTGGTATGGTATTCCAAAAACCCACCCCCTTTCCGATGTCTATTTATGACAATGTGGCGTTTGGTGTGCGCTTGTACGAAAAGCTTAGCAAATCAGAGCTTGATGAGCGTGTGGAGTGGGCGCTTAAAAAGTCAGCCCTTTGGCCTGAAGTCAAAGACAAGCTAAAAGCCTCTGGTCTATCCTTATCTGGCGGCCAGCAGCAGCGTTTATGTATTGCTCGCGGCGTCGCAACCAAGCCTGAGGTATTGCTGTTAGATGAGCCAACCTCAGCCCTCGATCCTATCTCAACTGGTGCAATTGAGGACTTAATTGAAGATTTAAAACACGACTATACCATCGCTATTGTGACCCACAATATGCAGCAGGCGGCACGTGTGTCTGATTACACAGTTTATATGTATCTGGGCGATATGGTTGAGATGGGTGAGACCAATCAAGTCTTTACCAATCCGGCTCAAAAAGCCACGGAAGACTATATTACCGGCCGTTATGGCTAACACAGCATTGACTTGGACTGGGGTTTTTTATGATTACCTGTCTATTACTACCTTGCATGATATTTTCCAACTTTAGGAATGCCTTACAATGTTCACTGAAAAGCACTCATCTCGAAGCTTTGACCATGACCTAAATCAGTGCATTGATTTATTTTTAAAGATGGGTCGTATGGCAGCTGAGCAGGTCACCTTAGCGACGCACGCGTTGGTCGATAGTAATGAGGAAATGGCCTCTACTGTGATTGAAGCTGATCATCAAATTAATCAGATGGAGATTAAGGTTGATGAACAGGTGATCTTATTGGTTGCCAAACGCCAACCTGCCGCAAGCGACTTAAGGTTGATAATGGCCCTATCAAAAGGGGTGGTGGATTTAGAGCGGGTAGGTGATGAGGCCAGTAAAATTGCGCGTATGGCTTGCAAGCTTAAAAAAGAAGGCGTCTCTCCGCGGGGCTACTCTGAAGTGCAGCACTTATCCAATCAAGTCCGAGTGATGTTATTAGATGCGCTGGATGCTTTTAACCGCATGGATCCTGAACAAGCCTTTATGGTGCTGCAAAGCGATGAGGTGGTCAACGAAGAGTATCAGTCGGCCAGCCGCTCATTAATGACTTATGTGATGGAAGACAGCCGTCATGTCTCCAAAGTTATTAATATTCTGTGGGTTCTGCGGGCGTTAGAGCGGGTAGGCGATCATGCGCGCAATATTGCTGAATTGGTGATTTATTGCACCAGTGGCAAAGATGTGCGCCATACCGACTTTGTCACCGTCGAACAAGCGGTGCAAGAGGCTTCTAATAATATTGCGGCTCGCACCAATACCAATAGCGGCGACTAACAGGCTCAACATGTCTGCCAAAAAAAAGGAGCACTCAAATGAGCGCTCCTTTTTTGATTACTGAGTTGTGGCGAAGTAAGCGGCTTACTTGTTGTCACCTTCAGGTGTCCAGCCTTGTGGACGCTCATAATCGGCGTTGTCAAAAAACTTCTCACGCTGTTCGGTGATGAATTTTTTGGCCTCAGGGTTAATCATGCTTAAATGGTTTTCATTAATCAGCATCGTTTGTAGCTCTAACCACTCATCCCACGCTTTTTTTGAAACCGTGTTTTGGAGCTCCTCTCCTTTTTTATTGGGAAAAGGTGGGTTTGGCATTTTTGGTAAATCCTGCTGATACTTACGGCAAAATACCATATTGGCTTTTGGGTCAAAAGTCGCTGTCATTGTATTATCCTATTAATTATCAACTGATTATTTCAAATTGCTATTGTATTTTTCCAGACGTTTGCGACCACGAGCCACGGCTTGGATGACTTGGTTTGGCGCTGTGCCGCCTAAGTGGTCACGCGCAGCCAGTGAACCCTCTAAGGTCAGATAATCAAATACATCATCGCCAATAGCATCACTAAATTGCTGTAATTGCTCAAGTTTTAATTCACTTAAATCCACACCTTGTTTAATACCTAGAGCAACAGCATTACCCACTACCTCGTGGGCATCACGGAAAGCAACGCCGCGGCGCACTAAGTAGTCAGCCAAGTCGGTGGCTGTGGCATAGCCTTTCATGGTGGCGGCGCGCATGTTTTCCTTATTAGGTACTATATTAGGCAACATATCGACAAATGCAAGTAGTGAGCCGGTTAGGGTATCTACGCAATCAAATAACGGCTCTTTGTCTTCTTGGTTGTCTTTGTTGTACGCCAATGGCTGGTTTTTCATGAGTGTCAGTAGCGTGATGAGTTGACCAAAGACGCGGGCAGCTTTACCACGCACTAATTCTGGCACATCTGGATTTTTCTTTTGCGGCATGATGGATGAGCCGGTGCAGAAGCGATCTGGGATTTGTACAAAGCCAAATTGTGCTGACATCCACAGAATAATCTCTTCACTCATGCGCGATAAATGCATCATCAAAATAGACGCAGCAGAAGTAAATTCAATCGCAAAGTCTCTATCAGATACCGCATCTAGTGAATTTTCACAAATACCTTCAAAGCCCAACAGCTCAGCGGTGATGGTACGGTCGATAGGGAAGGTGGTGCCGGCCAGTGCGGCGCTACCCAGAGGCATTTGGTTGATACGGCGACGGGCGTCAATTAAGCGCTCTGTGTCACGATTTAACATCTCAAACCAAGCCAATACATGATGACCAAAGCTTACGGGCTGTGCAGTTTGCAAATGGGTAAAGCCTGGCATGATGGTATCTGTATGCTGCTCAGCCAAAGTCAGTAGACCTGATTGTAATTTAACCAACAACTCAACAATGTTATCGACTTCTTGACGTAACCATAGGCGGATATCGGTGGCCACCTGATCATTACGGCTGCGTCCTGTGTGCAGCTTTTTACCCACAGTGCCAATAATGTCGGTCAAGCGAGATTCAACATTCATGTGCACATCTTCAAGCGTAATAGACCAGTTAAATTCACCAGCATCAATTTCTTGTTGCACTTGATGTAGACCACTGATAATGGTGTCTACTTCTTGTTGCGTTAAGATACCGCATTTACCCAGCATAGTGGCATGAGCGATAGAGCCTTGGATGTCTTGTTTGGCGAAGCGCTGGTCAAAGCCTACTGAGGCGGTAAAGGCGGCAACAAAGCTGTCGGTAGCCTCAGAGAAGCGGCCACCCCACATTTGTTGGCCTTGTCCACTGCCAGCTTTGGCGTTAGAAGTAGTAGTGGCTGTATCGGTTGCAAGAGGGGTCGAATCGTTATTTGCAGTCATATCGGTTAAAATCCAGTAAAGGGCACAAAGCGGTTAGAATACTTAAAGCAGTATAGCAAACCAGACGCTAGCCATGCTAGTTAAGCCGCCGCTGTTTTTAGCACCCAGTTTTGTGCGTTAAGCCTTGAAACTTAAGTGCTAAGCGCCCACACAAACATATCAACACTGCATTACCCCTTTATTTATGGTTAAATATGAGGGTATTTATACTTTCTTCTTCTACTTATACTAATAAAAGATATTTATGACCACATCAGCCCACACCACCTCATTAAAAACCCTTAATATTGCCACTCGTAAAAGCCCCTTAGCCATGTGGCAAGCAGAGCACATTAAGGCACGTCTAGAGTCGCTATATCCAGATTTGGAGGTGAATCTAGTGACTATGGTTACTCAAGGTGACAAGATTTTAGATACCCCGCTGGCGAAAATTGGCGGTAAAGGGTTGTTTGTTAAAGAGCTTGAGCAGGCATTGTATGATGGCCGTGCCGATATTGCTGTGCATTCATTAAAAGATGTGCCAATGGTTTTGCCTGAAGGGTTAATCTTGGGCACTTACTGTAAGCGTGAAACCCCAACCGATGCTTTTGTGTCAAATACCTATGATTCACTAGATGCGCTGCCCCAAGGTGCAGTAGTGGGTACGGCCAGTTTGCGTCGTCAATGTCAGATAAAGGCACATCGCCCCGACTTAATCATTAAGTCATTGCGTGGCAATGTTCAGACCCGTTTAAGCAAATTAGATGCCGGCGAGTATGACGCCATCATTTTGGCGACCAGTGGTCTAAAACGTGTTGAATTAAGTGATCGTATCAAACAAGAGATTGATATCGATATCAGCTTGCCTGCCGTGGGTCAAGGCGCTTTAGCTATTGAATGTCGTAGCGATGATGACGCGGTATTGAGCTTATTAAAGCCATTAAACGATGGCCAAGCCCGTATTCGTCTCATGGCAGAGCGTGCCTTGAACCGCCGTTTGGAAGGGGGATGTCAGGTGCCGATTGCCGCCTTTGCTGTCATTGAAAAAGGGGCTGAAAATGACGACACAGGGTCGCATAACAAGACCCTATGGCTACGTGGCCGTGTGGGCTCAGAAGATGGAACGACTCTACTTAAAGCTGACAAGCGCATTGCTTTGATGGGTAATCAAGCCGACCGTGAAGCACAAGCTGAGCAATTGGGTATAGATGTGGCAGATGAGCTGTTGTCATTGGGTGCAGATGGTATATTAGCGACCATTTACAACAATAAAGACAAAGCGTGATGATTGGGGGTGTTGCCAACTTAGGCGCCATTTGCTTGAACTTTAAATGACCTCACTTAAAGGGGTGCTATGATTTTTATCAATACCCGTCCCATCGAACGTGCGCAGCCATTAACGCAGGCCATGCAAGATAAAGGGTTGACGGTACTAGAACTGCCGCTGCTTGAGTTGACAGCGATTGAGATTGGCCAAAGAGAGCAGCAATATCAACAGCATTTTTATCAGCAGCCAGATCAATATCAGGCTTTGGTAGTGGTCAGTCCCACTGCGGCTCGTATGGGACTGGCTGCGTGTCCGGTAGGCTTTGTTCCTCGCTGTGCGGTGATTGCGGTAGGCCATGCCACAGCCGAGGTGTTACGCGTTGCCGGCTGGCAAGTGCATTGTCCTGTAGAGTACAGCAATGAAGGTATGATGCTTATGCCTCAGCTGAACCGCTTGGGGGTGGGTAATCGTATTTTGGTCTGGCGAGGCAGAGGTGGCCGCCGAGTTTTGGTGAATTTTTTGCAAGAAAATGGCGTGGGTGTCGATGCCATTGCTTGGTATCAGCGCCAATGCCCACCACAGGCTGAGCATGATTTTAAGCAGCTGCTGCCACAGCTGGGTTTGTCGGAAGTAGCGAAGTTACCGGATGCAATTAACTTAAATGGCCTAAATAGCTTACACATCAGCCCATTAGATAACCCAGACGCTAACTCTAAGCACAAGCCTTTGGTACTAATCAGCAGTGGTGAAGCGTTTACCAATTGGCGCTTGCTGATGGCTTCGATAGATGAGATATCAGATAAGGCCGTGCCTAACTATCAATTAAATGATTTTAACTATCTGACCTTTGGAAAGCGCTTAACGGATACCTTAAACCAGCTACAACTAAACTGCGTGCGTATTGAGAATTTGGATACATCTGAGGTGTGGCGCGGGGTTAGCGCTCTGTACTCTGATTTATCTTGAGGTTAATTTAGAATTACTGGCAGTCTTGTTTCACCCCATGAGTCAGCCAATTGCATAAGGATTGTTTATTACCATGAGCCAGAGCGTTTCTAGCAGTGAATTTTTAAGCGAGCATGTTAAGCCGCCTGAAGCTTTAGCCGGCTTTGGCAGTATTTATGTGCAAAATGTGGTCTGGAATGACATGGATGCCTTTAATCATGTCAACAACGTGGTCTATTACCGATATGCGGAGTCGGCTCGTATCAATTATCTTAATGAGCTAGGCGCTTTTAGTAATGAGGTGACGACCGTATTGGCGCAGTCGAGCTGTACTTATTTAAAGCCTGTGGTATTCCCAGATACTTTGTTAATCGGCGTGCGTACTAAGAAGCTAGGTAATACCAGTATTATTATGGAATACGCTTACTTTAGTACCGCTCAGCAAGCTTTAGTGGCCACAGGAGAGTCAGTGCTGGTGCGTCTAAATAAAGAGGGTACAAAGAAGCTGCCTTGGTCGACGACCGAGCGCAGCAATATATTGGCCTTTGAAAAGGCTGCCGGCCACAGTCCCCAAATCTGATGTTTTCTTTATTTGTCAAACGCCCCCCAACACAACTTGTGCCAGCTTTACCTTTATTGGATGAAAGCCTATATCCACTGTTGTGGCAAGACAAAAGCTTTAAGAGTGCACAAGCGCTTATCGCTGTGTTATTACAAAACTCGGATTTAACAGATGCCTCGAGTGATGAGAGTATCACCCAAGCACAGCAGCAGTTTAGTCAGCATCTACAGCACAATGCCCACTACCAAGACTGGGTGAACTTTACTGTATTTGGACGTTATATACAGCGCAGCTTCAGCGCCTTTTATCGTCAAAACGAAGATGTATTTAATACCGATATGCCCGAGCTGCTTCGCTATGAGCTGATGCGCCATACTCAGCGGTTACCTGTGGGACAAGTGTTATTGTTTGGTGGTGTGCTGCCTAAGAGCGTGCGTCAAGAAAAACTGCTCATTGCGACTGTGAATCCGTATCAAGCCTTGCAGCAGGCACTGCGATCTTATAGCAAAGCCAAAGCCACCGATCCAATCATTATTAACCTCATCACAGCCCAGTCTGATAAGGTCAAAGCCTTTGCCATCAAGCACAATAAGCGCACTCGAGATGGACGACGCAATGATGTGATGATTTTAGATTTCACTCAGTTGGTGTTGGTCAAAGAGGACGCGATCAAAAAAAATGCCCAATCAGACAGGCAATATCTGATTAGGCATTATCGCATAAGCTAAGCTGTTGCCCTCGCTACTCGCTATGATTATTGGCTCATTATCGCCAGCAGTTGGTTATGGCAAATAGCGAGTTATGGCTAATGACTCGATAGCTTTTGATGGTTGGTTATAAACACTTATTTAGTACCAAAAATCTTATCACCTGCATCGCCAAGACCTGGGATGATATAGCCATCTTCATTTAAGTGACTGTCTAAAGAGGCGGTATAAATCTTCACGTCTGGGTGCGCTTCGTTTACCAAACGTACGCCTTCAGGCGCTGCAACCAATACTAATGCCTTAATCGTAGAGCAGCCTTTTTTCTTAAGCATATCAATAGTAGCTACCATCGAGCCACCAGTGGCCAACATCGGATCGATAATCAGCGCAGGACGCTTATCGACATCAGCCACTAGCTTTTCAAAAAATGGTACAGGCTGTAGCGTCTCTTCATCACGCTGCAAACCCACCATAGAGATTTTGGCAGTCGGGATTAAGTCGAGCACACCATCTAACATACCAAGGCCGGCACGTAGAATAGGTACGATTGTCACAGTTTTACCAACAATTTGCTCACCGGTAATCTCTGTATTATCCCAGCCCTGCATAGCGAATTCTTCGATTTCAAAGTCACGGCACGCTTCATAGGCCATTAAGCGAGCAAGTTCGCTGGTTAAGGTGCGGAATTTATAAGTACTACAGTCTTTGGCACGCATTAAGCTCAGCTTGTGGCGCACTAAAGGGTGTTTAATAATTTCTATGTTTAAATTGTTCATAAAACCTCTTTGAACATCGTCTGTGTGGGAACAGCGGGCTTGAATTTAGGGGAGAGTATCAAGGGGATACAGGTGACAATATAAATTGGATAAAAAAATGCTGCACCCAAACATATGGAATGCAGTTAACAAAACAATTATACCAATAAAACAAAAGCAACTGACAGACTTCGTAGTTCAGATACTCTATGTTACAAGCTATTTTAAAAACACTATTTAAAACTCAAGTACTTACCCAGTGAAATAAAAAGTAATAATCACGTTGATTTTAAAAAAATAACAAGAGACAAAATAAGGAGCTAATCCCTTGAGTTCGACAAGAGAAAACCATTTGCAAGAGTTGCCTATAGAGAGTCATCCCTTTAAACCAGTGCTACCCAGCAATGCTACTATCATGATGATGGGAACTTTTCCACCAACCCAAGATAAGTGGGCGATGCCATTTCATTATCCTAACTTCTATAATGATATGTGGCGTATATATGGCCGGGTGTTTTTTGATGATGCAGACTACTTCCGTGTGGGCGATGAGAAGCGCTTTGATCCTGAGCGTATTAAGGATTTTTTGAGTCAGCATGCTATCGCCTCGTGTCCCACCGTAAAAAAAGCCATCCGTGAGCAAGGTAATGCTGCAGATAAGGACTTAACCATTGTAGAAGCGGTTAATTTAAAGCAAGTATTGAGCCAAGTTCCAAAAGTTGACGTACTATTTACCACTGGCGGTAAAGCGACAGAAATCCTGATGGACTTATTAGCGCAAGAGCAAGGCAAAGCTATTCCTAAATCTAAGATGCCCAAAACCAATCAGCATATAGACTATAACTATGGTGGGCGTCAGCTTACTTTATATAGGTTACCATCGACCTCTCGTGCGTATCCACTGGCTTTAGATAAAAAAGTAGCCGCTTATCGGGATTTCTTCCAAGCGATGGGGAAGCTCTAATCGCTAGTGGACAGAAAAACCAGCGCATAGATAAGATGAAAAGAGAGTGGGCTATGTCAAAATTTTGATTTTATTAATAAAATTAACTCAGGCTGTTTGCTTAATCTGCTAGAGTCTAGTATACTTTATCTCCTGTTAAGGAAGCACTTTAGTGGATTTGGTTAAAATAAGATTGGTAATACACCAAACGATAAAAAATCAAATAAAACGAAAAAAGCCCTTGACTAAGAAAATAAAGCGTCTATAATACGCACCTCATCGGGACAACGGGATTGATAATCGATAAGATTTAGAGGTTGTTACCTAACGAATTAAAACAAAAGCTTGACACATACCGAATTGATGGTATACTGGATGGCTCGCTAAGTAGGAAAGCAAATTGCTTAAACTTCTCTTAGTGTGATTAACTTAATACGGACGACGTAATAAGTC